>JAHHRO010000014.1 GCA_020025755.1 Butyricicoccus sp.
TTTAAGTCGCTTTGCTCCAATAAAAAACAGCGAAAAGCCTTTTTCTACAAGCTGAGAACTGCCCAAGGGCAGTTCTTTTCCTTGTTACAGCAGATGCTTTTTCTTGTCAATCGTCTGCCTGCGTGGTATGATAAGACAAGATAAAAAATGATGAGGTGTCCTATGCTGAAAATCACCCATTCTCCAGAAGAGACCGAACAGGCAGGCGCGGATTTTGCCGCCACTCTTGTGTCAGGCGATGTGGTCACATTGGACGGCGATCTGGGTGCCGGAAAGACGGCATTTGCGCGCGGTGTTCTGCGTGGGCTGGGATATACGGGACGTGTCACAAGTCCGACCTTTGCCATTGCAAATGAATATACGGTGCCGCAGGGGAACGTGGTACACTTTGATCTGTATCGGATCCTCGATGAGGAAGCATTGTTTGAACTTGGGTTCGAGGAGTATCTGGATGGCAAACGCATTTTGCTCATTGAATGGAGTGAAAATGCAGGAGAGCTTCTGCCCGAGGCGCATAAATCGGTAAAGCTGACCTATGGAACGGAACCGGAGATGCGTCAGCTGGAAATCGAGGAGAATATATGAAAATTTTGAGTTTTGAGTCGTCTGCGGTATCCGCGGCGGTCTGTCTGACAGATGGGACGCGCGTGATTGCCTCGGCATTTCAAAATTGTGGACTTACACACAGCCGTACCCTCCTGCCTATGGCGGAGCAGGTGCTGGAAAATGTGGGGCTTCGCCCCTGTGATCTGGATGGGTTTGCAGTCGCTGCCGGTCCGGGTTCTTTTACCGGAATTCGTATTGGTGTCGCCACCATCAAGGGTCTGTCCTTTGGAACGGACAAGCCATGTGTGGGGGTGTCTACGCTGGAAGCGATGGCATGGAACTTGCTGGGTATGACGGGCGTCGTATCCTGCGTGATGGATGCACGCGCCGGACAGGTGTACCATGCACGATTTGAACTGCGCGGCGCACAGCCGCCCGTGCGCCTGACACCCGATCGCGCCGTGGCGATTTCGCTGCTTGCTGAGGAAATTGGTCAGAAAACTGAAATTTTGGTTGGAGATGGGGCGGAAATGTGCTATACTAAACTTACTGAAATCTGTCCGCATGTTGTACTTGCGCCATCTCATCTGGTATATCCGAGTGCTTATGGCGTGGCAATGGTTGCACTGCCAAGATTCCTTGCCGGAGATTCCATGACAGCGCAGCAGCTGGACGCTGTTTACCTGCGCAAGCCGCAGGCGGTACAAATGCGGGAGAAGCGTCTGAATGGAGGAAATTCAAAATGACAATTGCGATTGGGAATGACCATGCAGGCTATGCATTAAAAGTCAAGCTCATGGAAATGCTGGGGGATAAGTATGAGTTCACCGATTATGGTTGCTATTCTGCGGAACGATATGATTATCCCGATGCTGCGGAAGCAGTTGCAAATGCGATCGTAGAGGGAAAGCACGAGCGTGGGATCTTGATTTGCGGAACCGGTATTGGTATTTCGATTGCTGCAAATAAAGTGCCGGGCATTCGCGCAGCGGCTTGTCAGACACATTTTGGCGCGAAGTATTGCCGCCTGCACAATGATGCAAATATCCTTTGTCTGGGTGAGCGTATCACGGGACCTGGAGAAGCGGCTGAAATGGTTGAAGTATGGCTGGAGGGCGAACTGGAAGGTGGACGCCATTCCGGTCGTATCGAGAAAATTCACGCAATTGAAGCAAAGCACAGCAAGTAATTGCCGAAAAGGAGAATAGAGACTATGTCAAATGTTCATGTAATGGATCATCCGCTGATCCAGCATAAGCTCAGTCTGATGCGCGACCGCCAGACAGGTGTTAAGGAATTCCGTGAAGCGACCCGTGAGATCGCAATGCTCATGTGCTATGAGGCAACGCGCGATCTGCCGCTCAAGGAGATCACCATTGAGACTCCGCTGGCACATGCAAAGACCAGTGTCATCTCTGGTAAGAAAATGGCGATCGTTCCGATCCTCCGTGCAGGTCTCGGCATGCTCGATGGTATGCTGGAGCTGATTCCGGCAGCCAAGGTCGGTCATTTGGGTCTGTATCGCGATCCGGAATCCATGAAGCCGGTCGAGTATTATGCAAAGATGCCGAGCGATATCGCAGAGCGCGATGTCATCCTGATCGATCCGATGCTGGCAACCGGCGGCTCCGCAGAGGCTGCTGTAACAGCACTCAAGGAACGTGGTGTAAAGAACATCAAGTTCGTTTGTCTGCTGTCTACTCCGGTCGGTCTGGATACCTTGCAGAAGGCACATCCGGATGTTGAAATTTTCACGGCAGCGATCGATCCTGAGCTGAACGATCATGGCTATATCGTTCCCGGTCTGGGTGACGCTGGAGACCGTATTTTCGGTACAAAATAATTGGTGGGGAAAAGTGCTGTGGGGACACAGCACTTTTTTTGATATAAAATGTAAACAATTTGTGAAAAGGAGCGTTATCTTTATGAAACACAGAAAGTTTTTGCATTTATTGGCAGCCGGCATGCTCGCGGCAGTCATGGTATTTACCGGATGTTCCAACAATGGAGATCCGCAGGAAAAGATCTATAAGACAAGTGAGGATGCGATCGCAGGCATGACGCGAGAGGATCAGGAGCTTTTGACACAGATCGAGGCGCGCGACGGCAAGGTGATCGCGGTTTGGAACAATATCGGTGAGGAGTCCACACTCCCGTTTTCGATCGCGCTGTTTGAGAAAGATGGCGAGGAATGGAAGGTAACCGATAAAAGCGGTGTGACGATGAACGATAAGTTCAGCGGTGCTGGCTTGTATCCGGTCAAAGATCCGCTGATTGACTATGCAGTCAGCCCGTATGAGGATGATCCGGTTGCAGGCAGCTATGCAAACCATAAGAGCGCACATGATTGGGCGTTCCATTGGACGATCGTGCCAGAACTTCCGGCGTGAGTACACAGAAATAAATGCAAAGCAAAACCCACTCCAAAAACGGAGTGGGTTTTGTGATTGATTTGCGCGAGAAATATCGGGAAATCACATCTTATGGAGCGGTATGGATGACAGCCTCTGCTGCTGCAAAGAAGTCCTCTGTTTCCCAGCTTCCATCGTTGCAGCCGATGGTATAAGAAAGATCGTCCTGTTCCCAGCTGATACTGTGGTACAGGCCGTCGATACGCTTGTCTGTACCATAGGAGATGAAGCGTTCGCCGCGTGCTTCCTCTGCGCGTTCCGTTTCGGTCGGCTGGATGCTGTTATCCGGCGGCAGAAAGATTGTGGGGATCGTGCGGTAAGTGACGGTAATCCCGTCGATCTCACGGGTGTCGATTATGGTCTTATCGCTCAGTACTTCGGGACCTTCATACTTTTTCTCGAAGACAGATAGGTAAGGAGCGGTATCGCCATCGAGATACATGGCGAAAAATTCCTGATAGGTATAAGCCGTATTGTCGTCTGCATCCCGTGCTTCAATGGGGGATACACTCATGTTATCAAAGGCTGCACCGCCCAGTGTCTCGGGAAGACGGATGGAGAAACCAGCCTGTTTTTCCATTTTTCCTTCATCAGACAGCTTTTGTGTATCACCAGTACTGGTGGAAGAGCTGTAAAGTCCCACGATCGGTCCGGCAGCCAGTGCGCCTGTTGCAAGGACGCATACCATAGCTGCCGCCGCAAGCACAAAGCGCATCCGGCGCGGACGGGACTTGGTGCGATCGGTCTGGACTGCATTCATCACGCGTGCACGGAGCATGGGATTTGGGGTGATATCCTGCGTCATCTCTTGCAGGCTTTCCTTCATATAGCGATCAAATTTCATCAAAATCAACCTCCAAACTTGACTTTAACTGTTGTCTTGCATGGTATAGACGAGATTTTACGGTTCCTTCAAAGCATCCGGTTGCGCGTGCGATCTCCTTGATCGACAAATCATTGTAGTAGTAGAGGATCACAGTGGTGCGGTGCTTCGCGTCCAGAGATGCAAGAGCTTTTTGTAAGGTCTGTGCGCGATCTGTGCGCAAAAGTGGCGCGGATGCATCTTCATCAGTTGGTGCCTGGTCGTCATAGAGTGCTTCTACAGGCATTTCCTTTTTATGCTTGGCGCAGAACTGCCATGCGGTGCGTGTCAGGATACGGAAAAGCCATGCTTTGGCACAGGTGGGATCTTTCAGCTGCCCCAGAGATTGATAGCACTTGAGGAAGGTTTCCTGCACGACATCTTCAGCGTCTGCACGGTTGCCGCAGATCAGATAAGCAGCGCGCAATGCTTCTGTTTGATACTGTTCAAACAGGGTATCGAAATCAGGTACTGCGTTTGCGGCAGGATCAGCAGGAATGCTATAGGCCATCGGTTTCACTCCTTTCTTGCGTGTTCTGTATAATAGAGCATACAAGTGGGACAGTGGTTTACAAAATTCAAAAGATTTTAAAAAAGTTTGATCGATATAGGAAAAGAGCTGCCTCCAAAAGGAGACAGCTCTGAGATCAGTAGCAACAGAAAAAAAGTGTCAGGTAAATTTACTGCTTTACCTTTACATAGATACCACCATTGCGGCAGGACTCGGTTGCAGCCTCAGCCATGTAAACCGGACGCAGCCCATCAATTGCGCCGACTACAACCGGCTTATCGTTTACAACGGAATCAACGAAGCACTTGACCTGCTCGATGAATGCCTGATTGTAACGCTCGAGGAAGAACCACAGCGGCTTCTCGGAAACAGCACCGTCAGCGGTCATAACTGTGGTGGTGTTCATGAGGTCATTGCCGTCAGCAGCCATACCCTTGGAGCCGAATACCTCAACACGCTGGTCATAGCCATAAACAGCCTGACGGGAGTTGTTGATGACAGCAATACATCCGTTTGCCATCTTCATGGTAACTACAGCAGTGTCAACATCCGGAATGCCAGACTCTTCCTGCAGTTTCGGGTTTACGAGGCAGGAGCCAACAGCGGAGATCTCAACAGCCTCAGAACCGGTTACATAGCGAACCATATCGAAGTCATGGATCATCATATCATAGAAGATACCGCCGGAAACAGCAACATAGGAGGCCGGAGGCGGCTCAGGGTCACGGGAAGAAACGATCACGATGTGCGGATCGCCAACCTTGCCAGCCTTTACAGCGTCTGCAACAGCCTTGTGGTTGTGGTCAAAGCGGCGGTTGAAGCCGACCTGGAACTTGACGCCCTTTTCTTCAACGGCAGCCATAACAGCCTTGATCTTGTCTACATCGTAGTCAACCGGCTTTTCGCAGAAAACATGCTTGCCAGCGTTTACTGCGGAGAGAGAGATCTCGGAATGGGTATCGGTAGAGGAGCAAACGAAAACTGCGTCTACGTCCTTGTTGTTGATGACGTCCATATAGTCAGCGGATACATTTGCAATGTTGCGGGCTGCACACCAGTCGCGTGCGCCGGACTTGTCGATCATAGGGTCAGCGACTGCGATCACTTCAACACCCGGAATTGCATTGATCAGGTTGTCGATGTGCAGCTTGCCGATGCGGCCGCAGCCAACGACGCCGATGCGTAAATTTGCCATAATACATATCTCCTTTAATTGTTCGATATGATATTTGTGCCGCTCTTGGCACAAAAAATAACTTATATTTTTATTATAGGTGGGAACAGGGAATGCGACAAGTAGGGCTAGAAAAATTCGTAATATATTCCAAAAATGTGACAATATCTTGTGCAGTTTGTGCAAGATTGGTTGGAAGAAATGGGGAGATGCTGGTGTGCATTGTTCAAAAATAAAAAATGCACAGTCCGCCTATTGTTTCACGCGGTACTGCATGATACCATAACAGTGGGAATTTGAAAAAGAAGGAGGGAACAGGATGAAAGTGACCTCTCAAATGGTGGCAGATCATTGTGGGGTATCGCGCGGAACGGTGGATCGTGTCATCAATGGGCGGGCGAATGTAGCACCGGAGGTGCGAGCGCGGATCCAGAAAGCGATCGATACGCTGGGCTATCAAACGCCTGCGCAGCGCAGACAGATCCAACCGGAACGGAGTGGGATCACAGTGGGGTTCGTCATCCCGAGTTGGGATGCTTATTATACGCGGCAGACAAGACGGGGGATTCAGGCGGCATTGCGGCGGATTGGTGACCCTGCGTTTCGGGTAGAGATACGGGAACTGCGCGGACGCTCCAATAAAGAGTATTGTGAGTGTATTGCCGATTTGGAGCAGGCTCCGATTCATGGTTTGGTGCTCAATACGGCGGATACCGTGCCCATGCAGCAGGAAATTGACCGATTGACTGCGCGCGGAGTGCCGGTGGTGACCTGTAATTCTGATGTATCGGATGCAAAGCGTGTCTGCCATGTGGGACAGGATCTTGTAAAGTCTGGACGGGTGGCAGCCGGATTGCTGGTTCCGGTGCTTGCCGGAGGGGATGTGCTGGTCGTGTGCGGCAATCGTGAATTTACGGCGCATCGCCTGCGTGTAGAAGGTTTTTTGGATCGCTTATATGAACTCGAGGGTGATATTGGACACGCTCATGTAATCGAATGTATCGAGCGGTATGACCTGACATATGATGGAGTGTTGGGGGAGGTGCGGCGCAATCCACGCCTTCGCGCCATCTACATGGCAAACGAGAGCGTCAAAGGGTGCATGGATGCACTTGCACGGGCGCGTGCATCGCAGCCGATCCATGTGGTATGCAACGATCTGACTCCGTATGCAAGGGAATATCTGGCTGATGGACGCATTGATTTTGTGGTGGATCAGGATTTTTCCGGTCAGGCGCGCCGCGCGGTCGAGGTGTTGTATGATCTGATGCGCCGTGGTCGTACACCCTCCAGCGAGATCATGCATGTGCGCACCAGCATTATCTCCCGAGAACTGATCTAAACACCGAATAATAAGGAGTTTTGCAGGGGGTTTGTGTCTTTTATGTGAATATTCCATTGGCTTCATTGACAGCTTGGAGTGGATACGCATATAATAAAATCGAATTCGACCGACTCGTCGGTCGGAAGATCCTGTAGGCAATAAGGAAAGGGAGAGGATTGGTCAACTGCCACGGCAGAAAGGCAGTGCGCTTCCGTCTGCACCAAATAAAAGGAGATATAATTATGAACACAAGAATTTATGCCGCAGTGCTTGCCGGTGCGATACTGACGGCATCCACAGCTGGTGCGGTATATGACGAAAGCCGCATGCCAGCTTGGCTGGATCCGAATGCAGGGGCGGTGACTGCTCCTGTGGTATCGGGTCCGGCTGGGCAGCCAACCATATCGCAGGCTGCACCGTCGGCGTGGAGCTCCGGCACCGGACAGCCTTCCGGAACGGTCACGACAAACACAGGGGAGGGATACCCGACCTATTGGCTGGGTATGTCCACACAAGAAGCGACCCAATATCTCATGCAGCAGCTTCCCATGTTTGGGGACGCAGAGAGACTTTCATATGAGCATATTGAAGGGCTGGTGCGCACGCAAAACCGCACCGTGCTTGCCAATCGTGCCACACTGCGGAGCATCAAGGCGGTCGATCTTGACCGTGCGATCGCAGACCTCAACAATGCCATTCAAAGCATGGAGCAGGCGGTCAGTTCGATGCAGGATCTTGCAGGCAATGTCGCGCTTTCGCTTTCTACAGTCGATCCCATGATGAACAATGGGCAGGCGACCATAATGATTGGCTCTGCAACGACCGTGCTGCTCCAAAGCAATATTGCACAGATGCAGGCGCAGATCACACAAATGCGGGAGCAGATAAAGGAACTTAAAAAAACCGACTACGAGCCGTATGAACGTCAGTTTGAGCAGATCGAAAATCAGATGGTCATGGCAGGGCAGTCGGCTTATATCGGTCTAATGACCTTGCAGCAGAACTATCTGCTGACTGCTCGGAAGGCAGATCTTGCGCAGGTCAAGCTGCGCGAAATGGAGATGCGGCAGACACTGGGACAAGTATCTCAGCTCAATGTAGAGGAGGTCAGACGGGCGTACAGACAGGCAAGCGGTGCGCTCAAAACGCTGGAGCAGACGCTCTATAATACCAAGGGGGATCTCAATATTCTTCTGGGCAGAGATCCGTCGCGCAATTATATGTTGGATACCCTGCCTGCTGTTACGCCGGATATGATCTTTCATATGCATCTGGAGGAAGATCTGTCACGAGGCATGGAACAAAGTTACGATATCTATCAGGCAAAAAAGGCAGTTCGTGATGCAGAGGATCTGGACAAGGATGAAGATGGACGCAAGGATAAGATCCGCGCGGCAGAATATATGCTGGAGGGTGCAGAGCAAACATTTACGCAGAATTTTCGTAAGCTGTTCCGCACGGTTGCTGAAAAGAATCGCCTGCTGTCCGCTGCACAGGAGGAATTTGGGTATCAGGTGCGTGCGGCAGATGCGGCAAAACTGAAATATGAAAAGGGAACGATCTCGCGCAATACCTATCTGGAGGCAGATGTGGCAAAGAGTGAGGCGGAAACCGGAGTGTTTTTGGCGCAGATCGAGCTGTACTCCGCATACATGCAGTATCAATGGGCATGTCAGGGCGTATTGACTACAACGGGAGGAATTTGATTTCATGAAGAGAAAAAAAATTGCAGCTGTCGCGCTCATCGGCTTGATGGTGCTCACAGGATGCGGCGATCTGGCACGGAAGGAGCCGAAAGAGACGGATACACAGGCAGAGGTACAGACGGGGACACCGGTTGAGGTGCAGGGGATCACGCGCATGACGCTATCCAATGAAAGCATGGTATCCGGACAGATCATTGCAGATGCAGGCGTTTCCATTGTGCCAACCATTTCGGGTACGGTATTGCAGCTTCCGGTCAAGGTGGGGGATACGGTCAAGAAGGGAGACCTCTTGTTCCGTATCGATACTTCGCAGATCACAAGCTCCTATGGCGCACTCAAGCAGAGCTATGATGCAACGCAGCGCGTGACCAATGAGGCAATTCAGAATGCACAGTCAGCATTGCCCATCGCACAGAGCGCGTTGACGACTGCACAGGGCAATTATGATAACAGCTTGGCACTCTTTAATGTAGGTGCAGCCTCGCAGATCGAGGTGGATCAGGCGCGTACCCAGCTGGAGCAGGCACGCAATCAACTCAAGCAGGCGCAGTCCGCCGTTACGCAGGCACGCGCGACCCAGCAGGCACAGCTTGCGCAGATCGAAGCCTCTCTGTCGCAGATGAATGCGCAGGTTGCGGCGGCAACCGTGACCGCGCCCTGTGACGGCTTGATCGTAGGTGTCAATATCACGGCCGGAGGGGTCGCAGCACCGTCTGGACCCGCGATCACCATTGCCGAGGGAGGACGCACCCGCGTTTCCGTACAGGTATCCGAGCAGCTGCTCAGCCAGATCAAGGTCGGGGAGGTTGCAAAGGTGACCGTTCCTGCGGTATCCAATGAGCCGTTCAACGCAATGATTGCAAGCGTAGCACCAGCTGCCAGCGCACAGACAGCACTGTATGAGGTGCGGCTCTATACACTGCTTGATGTGAAATATCCCATTGGAGCCTTTGCGGAGGTCGTATTCTTTACCAATCAGCGCAGGGATGCGATCACCGTTCCCTCAGATGCCATTGTGACCGATGGCGCACAGAGTTACATATTCACGGTCAGTGATAATATCGCGCGTAAGATCGCGGTTGAGCCGGGTGTTGTGGGAAATGGCGTGACCGAGATCCTGTCCGGTCTTTCCGGTGCGGAAAAGCTGGTCGTTAAGGGACAAAGCTACCTGACGGACGGCGCAGAGGTGCGTGTCGTGGCAGACCGTACCAAGCCTGCGGAGGACACAGAGAGTCAGCCGGAGAACACACCAGCACCAATCCCAGAGAGCAAACCGGCGGAAAAGCCGGAGCCGCAGGAGCAGCCGAAGGGAGATCCGGAATTGGTAGGAACATCAAGCGCACAGCCTGAGGGGGCAAATTCATGAATATTGCAGACTTTTGTCTGAAGCATAAGGTCACGACCATTATGGCGTATGTATTGGTTGTGGTATTTGGCATTATGGGATTTGCATCCCTGCCGCTCGCAATGCTGCCTGATATGGAGCTGCCCATGGCGGTCGTGTATACGACCTATTCCAACGCAGGGCCGCAGGAAGTAGAAAACATGGTTACGAAACCCATCGAATCGGCAAGTGCGAGCGTTTCGGGCATGGATGAGATCCAGTCGCTGTCTGCGGAGGGCTCGTCTATGGTAATGATCCGCTTCGCGGATGGAACCAATATGGATGAGGCAATGGTCGATCTGCGCGATCGTCTCGACCGTATCAAAGGATTTTTACCGGAGGATGCAGACCCACCTACGACCATGACCATGAATGTGGACTCCATCCCTGTTCTGACAGTCGGGCTCAAGGGTGCGGATCTTGCGGCACTGCAAGCGATCGCAGAGGATGAGATCCGCCCAGCCTTGGAGCGTATTGATGGGGTCGCCTCGGTCGATCTTGCAGGCGGTTATGAGAATGAGATCGTTGTGGCGACCAAGGCAGAGCGTCTGGCAGGATATGGCATGTCAGTCTCCTATATTGCGCAGATCCTTGGGGCAGAAAATATCGCGCTCCCTGCCGGAAGCGTACAATCGGGCGCACAGAGCTTTTCCGTGCGTACAGACGGAGAATATGCCTCGGTTTCCGAGGTCGGGGACAGCCTGATTCCGCTGCCCACAGGCGGTACCGTGCGTCTGGCAGAAGTGGCAGACGTATTTCTGGCACCCAAGGAACAGACCACGATCGCAAAGATCGGGGGCGAACCCTGTCTGACAATTGCCGTCAACAAACAATCGGATGTCAATACCCTACAAGTTGCAGAGCGTACCAAGAAAGCACTCAATGAAGTAACGGCAGAACTTCCAAGCCTTGATTGGACGCTGCTGATGGATCAAAGCGACTCCATCAATATGACAGTGGATTCCGTCATACAGAATATCGTGTTCGGTGTGCTGCTTGCGGCAGTCGTACTGTTTGTATTTTTACGGGATATCGGTGCAACGGTCGTGATCTCGCTCTCCATGCCCATCTGTATCATTTCGGTATTCCTCATCATGCAGGTCATGAATATCACGATGAACATGATGTCGCTCGGTGGTATCGCGATGGGTGTCGGTATGATCGTGGATAACTCGATCGTCGTACTGGAAAATATCTTCCGTTATCGGCTGGACGGTGCGTCGCGCTTTGATGCCTGTGTGGATGGCACAAAGGAAGTCGCGCTTTCCATTTCAGCATCTACCCTTACAACGGTCGCAGTATTCTTGCCGATCGGCTTATCGGGCGGACTGACGGGCATGATGTTCCGTGAATTTTGTATCACCATCTGCTCGCTGCTCTTTGCATCGCTCTTGATTGCGCTGACGCTCGTACCCCTGCTATGCTATATGCTGCTCGATCGCGGTAAGCAGCGCAAGATACCTGATATGGGGCATGATATTGCCGATCGACCCATGATGCGCAAATACAAGGCACTGCTGGAATACTGCATTACCCATAGAAGAAGAGCGGTTTTCATTTCTCTGGGTATGATCGCGGTGTTTGTCGTATCCATTTCGCTGACCGGTGCAGAACTTATGCCGGAGATGGATGAAAGCATGGTCGATGTACAGATCGAAATGCCGGTCGGCTCGGAGCTTGCAGATATTGCAGGTATGTCCGATCGTGTCGTAGACATTGCACTTGCACAAGTGCCTGAGATCGACAGTATTTACTATACCACGGGCGGTGCGTCGCTCAGCACGACTTCAACGGCAGACACCGCAGCCGTCACGCTGAAGCTCGTCCCCAAAAGCGAGCGCAAGCGCAGCACGCAGGAGGTTGCTGCCGCCCTTCGACAAAAGGTGCAGGATCTGGCAGGCGCAGAGATCGCCGTTACGGCATCGGGTACGATGAATATGTCGGCGATGACGGGCGAAGCCATTTCTGTGACCCTGCGCGGCGCGGATACCAACCTGCTGGCGCAGACAGCTGCGGATCTCACCGAACGGCTTGCCGCCCTGCCGGGTGCAGTCGAGGTATCTTCTTCTGCATCGAAGCAGGTTCCCGAGGTTGAGATCACACTCAAGCGCGCCAATGCGTCCCGATTCGGTTTGACTGCGGCAGCGATTGGGCAGGCAGTGCGCGGAGAACTCTCTGGTCAGGCTGCAACCCAGCTCAAGGTCAATGGACAGGAGATCACGGTCAATGTAAAGGGTGACACCCGCGCGAGCAGCAGTCTGGATGCCCTGCGCAGTGTCATGATCCCAACACAGGCAGGTGGTGCTGTGCCGCTCAGTCTCGTGGCAGAGGTCAATACCGTCCTTGCACCGCAGGCAATCAATCGTCTGAACCAGAGCCGTACAGTGACCATTACAGGCAGCGCAGACGAAACGGTCTCAACGGCACAGATGAGTACGGCAGTACAGGGCGTGCTGGATACGTTCACTCTGCCCGAAGGCATCAGCTATGAGACGGGCGGCGAGATGCAGGAAATGATCGATACCTTTGGACGGCTGGCGTATGCGCTGGTCGTAGCACTGGGACTGGTATATTTCGTGCTGGCAAGCCAGTTTGAGTCATTTGTTATGCCGGTCATCATTATGATGATCCTGCCGATCGGTCTGCTTGGCTCTCTTGTGGGTCTGCCTCTGACGGGCAGCAAGATCTCTATGATTGCCCTGATCGGAATCATCATGCTCGCAGGTACAGTGGTAAACGCTTCGATCGTACTGATCGACTATATCAATATACGCCGTGAACGGGGTGAGGATAAAAATACAGCGATCCTCAATGCCTGTCCGCGCCGTGTGCGTCCGGTTTTGATGACTACCCTTACAACGATTTTAGGGTTGATGCCTATGATTTTTTCCAATGCGGAAGGCTCGGAAATGATGCAGCCCATGGCAGTGGTCATGATTACGGGTATGGTGGTCTCTACGATCGTTACGCTGCTGTTTACACCAGTCTATTACTCACTCATTGACAGCTTGACCGAGCGGATCGCAGCACGGCATACCAAAAAAGAACCGGATATGGCTCAGTAAGACAACTTGGAAAGGAAGTCATAAATCAAGATGGAGGAAAGACAGGACATTCGGAGCCGCCGCAGGCTTGCGATCTTACATGCAGCGGCAGAAGAATTCTGCCAGAATGGATTCGATCATGCGCGTATGGATGCGATCGCTGCCCGTGTCGGGATCGGGAAATCTACGATCTATGAATATTTTCCCTCTAAAACAGCACTGTTTACCGCGGTCGGAGAGCAGACAGCGGAGCAGGCAAAGCGTGAAATGCGTGCGATCTTAGAGGATGATGTGCCATTCCGGCATAAGCTGGTCAACTATATGCGGTTTTTGACGACATTGATGGCACAGATCGGGCAGAAGTTTTTCAATATCTTTCGGGAGAACTCGTCCATGACACTCATTGATGAGATCGGACGGCGGTATCAGACGGAACTATATACGATGGTGCTGGAGGCAGTGCGGCGTGCCCGCGATGCAGGGGAGATTCGCGCAGGAACCGACCCTGTGGTCGTAGCTGCCCTGCTGACCTCGGTACCCGGAACGCTGTTCAAAAAATATGATATATCTGCGGAGGCACTGGTAGATCTATTGATGCAGGGGATGGATGTATGCGAGGCAAAATGACCGATCGGGCATGGCTCAGAGGCTTGCCAGGAACCGAAAATTGGAGAAAGATCCTGCCTGTGCGCGAGGGCTGGGGAGCAGATGAGAAATATGAGATCTATACCCATACAGGGGAGCATCTCTTTTTACGCGCGTCAAGCGATGCCTGCACGAAGCAGAAATATGGTGAGTTTGCTTTTGTACAGCGATGTCAAGGGATCGGGTTCGTCACGCCTAAAACGATTGCGTGCGGCATGCATCATGGTCGTGTGTATCAGCTTCTCAGCTGGATCGAGGGAGAATTGCTGTCGCGTGAGATCATCGGCATGCCGGAGAGTGAACAGTATCGCTTTGGACAGGAAGCCGGACGCGCACTCGCGGCGATGCATAGTGTAATGCTGGAACCCAGCGAGTTGGCAGAGACAGATGGACTGGTACAACGCCGCAAGCGTACGATCCTGAACTATATGAGCAGTCGCCATCGTATGGCTGGAGATGATAGTGTGCTGATCTTTATTGCAGAGCATGTCACACAGCCCAAACGCATCGTAGGGCTGCATGGAGATTTCCATTTGGGTAATCTTGTGCTGACACCGGATGGGAACCTTGCAGTGATCGACTTTGACAGACGCTGTGTGGGAGATCGCTGGCAGGATTTTCAGCGTGCACAGGCGTTTTCTGTTCCGCATAGCACGGCATTTGTTAATGGACAGCTGCATGGATATTTTCGCGGTGATCCGCCGGATGAATTTTGGGAAGCATTCGCGTATGAAACAGCGTATGGGACCATAGAGCAGATTCTTTGGGCGATCCCGTTCGGAGAAAATATGATCGGGAAAATGCAGGAAAATTATGTGCGTGCCATGCGCGATTTCCGCGGCTTTCTTCCGTGCGAACCGCCTGCATGGTATGAGCCGATTTAAAGAGAAAATAAAAAAGTATCGCACACACGCGATACTTTTTTTATCGTCGGAATCATGTCAGAGGATCAGCAACAAGCTCATCTTTGCTCAAAGTCGTGTAAAAGCTATAAGAGGCCTCACCGCCATATTTTTCTGCCTGTGTCCATTCTGCATGGATCTCATAGATATAGGCACCACGGCGTAAGAGCAATTCTCCATCCTCTACGAAAACAGGTATAGACGGTGCTTCGGGGTCTTTCCCATGTTCGGCTGACCAGCATACAGCGCGGATGGTATCTGGTGGAGTTTCAAAGTCCAGTGCAGCAGTCACATCGGTCAGGTGGAGTGGAAATGAGGGAAGATCCTCTTGCATATTCAGAGGGGTATCTCCGCAGATCACGGTATTTTGCATCGTGCCATCTGCCTGTTCATAAGACCAGTTTGCAGATGGACTGAGGGCGGTGAACTTGATATTGTTTGTAGATATGGTCAAACGCGGTGGTGCATCAAAAACCTGTGGGGGACTGTCATCGGGCGCGACACAGGCAGTGAGCGTGAGGAAAACAGCAGTTGCAAAAAGAAGTTGGATTGTTGGCTTCATATCGATCCCGTCCTTTCAGATACGTCCTAGATATCTATATAGACGAGAAAATTTTGTAAAAAGTTCCTTTTTTTTCAGAGACGATTGCTGGTGTTCGTTTTGTCAAAGACAGGATAAGAAGTGGCTGGTAAGCTCGGATACAAGCGCATCGCGGTTTTCTTCCGTGACAGAAATCAGTACCGTGTCGGGGTGATTGCGGATGGCATCCAGCCAGCAAGGTGCGGTCATCTGACGCACAACGCCCAAAATGGGGATGGGTGTATCCAATGTACGCAGTACAGTCTGCTGAAAGGCGGCGGCATTGGACTCTAAATAGCCGCACTCATCCAAGACCAGAATGGGGCAAATAGAGGGATCACGAGACAGTATATGAGCACGCGCCAATCCATCCTCGATGCAGGTGCATCCGTATTGATCGAATGCATCCAAATGGATCTTTGGGCGCGTTATCCCGTCAAACTCCGCAGCTACACAGGGCGAAAGGTTCGCGCTCTGTAGGGTATGATGCAAAGTCAGGGGAGAGAGCGCAGGCGGCACAATGGTTTTGAGCAGGGATGCATAGATCACGGCATTTCCCAAATAGAGGGTCTTTTGTGCGTCACGGCTGGTAAAATAAGTGAGAAAACCACCGGCAGGGACAAGCCGCCCTGCTCCATTGTGAAAAATGGACTGGATGAGTATGCTTTTTCCGCATTGGATTGCTCCAGTCAAAAAAATATGTTTCATAGGATATTGATACCTCACTATGATTTTTCGGGTAGATATAGTAGTAGGATAAGACGATTTTACAGGATTTGCAAGAGAAAAATGCGAATTTATCAAACAGTCAAAAAAGCGTTGTCTCTTTAAAAATATAATGGTATAATGACTTCAGTAACCGTTGGAAATTGGGGTGCGTTATGACAGGTATGATACAAGGCACAAAAAGGGAACATATTCGAGTACGTTTGCTGCTCCTGCTGCTTCTGTTTTTGGGCTGTTTTTTTGTTTCTTTTTCCATTGGTGTATATGGCGTTCCTGTTCCGGAGGTCATTAAAATTTTCTTATCCAAACTCTTTCCAATGGAACAAACATGGGACGCATCTATGGAAATCGTTGTGATGAATGTTCGATTTCCGCGGATTGTTGCCGCTGGGCTCATCGGTGCGGCACTGTCGATATCGGGCAGTGTCTATCAGGGGATGTTCCAGAATCCGATGGTTTCTCCCGATGTGCTGGGCACATCGGCAGGCGCAGGGTTTGGTGCAGCACTGGGTATCCTGATGGGTGCAAGCTATGTGGGGATCACAGGTCTGTCCTTTGTGTTTGGCTTGCTTTCCGTTGGATTGGTGTGCCTGATTGCGGCACAGCATAAAAATAGCCTCTCTATGGGGCTGATTCTGGCAGGGATCATGGTGGGTTCACTGGCATCTGCCGCGACATCATTTCTGAAACTGGTTGCAGACCCGACAGAGCAGCTTCCGGCGATCACTTATTGGCTGATGGGCAGTCTGGCATCCATGCGCAGGCAGGATCTTTTGTTCCTTACCCCTGTTATCTTACTGGGAATGCTTCCGCTGTTCCTGCTGCGCTGGCATCTCAATGTAGCGACCCTTTCGGAGGATGAAGCGCGTGCACTCGGTGTCAACATCAGGCAGCTGCGCCTTTGGATCATTGTATGTGCGACTCTGATGACAGCGGTCAGCGTTTCGGTCAGCGGTATGATCGGCTGGGTGGGGCTGGTGATCCCCCATTTTGCGCGAAAATATGCAGGCAATGATTTTAAGTATCTATTGCCAGCTGCAGCACTGATGGGCGGCAGCTTCCTGCTGCTGGTAGACGATCTCGCGCGCACCCTATCGACAAGTGAAGTGCCCATCGGTATTCTGACAGCATTTGTTGGTGCACCATTTTTCCTGTATTTATTGTTAAAGGGAGGGAAAAGCGCATGATCGAAGTGGATCACCTGTGTTTCTCTTATGGGTCACATGCAGTATTGCAGGATATAAGCTGCGCGATCAAACCAAGCTGTATGACATTCCTGCTGGGACACAATGGTGTGGGCAAGAGTACCTTGTTTCGCTGTATTCTGGGACACCTGTCACCACAAAAGGGTGAGGTTCGTCTGGGAGGAAAACCAAGTAGTCAATATACCATCAAGGAATTGGCGAGATACGCGGCGTATGTGCCGCAGGCGTGCAATCCGGTGTTTTCCTATCCGGTGGAACAGGTGGTACTCATGGGACGTAGTGCGTATACGCCCCTGTTCTCTGCGCCCTCAAGAGCGGATGAGGGGATTGTGCAGGAAGCACTGGAGCGTATGGGTATCCTGCATCTTGCAAAGAAGGAATTTTTACAGCTGAGCGGCGGAGAGCGGCAGCTTGTTCTTGTAGCGCGTGCATTGGCGCAGCAGGGGAAGGTGCTTTTGATGGATGAACCGACTGCAAGTTTGGACTATGGAAATCAGCTAAAGGTTTTGACGCAGATCAAAAAGCTTTGCCACAGCGGATTATCTGTTCTGATTTCCTCGCATAATCCACAGCATGCACTGTGGTTTGCAGATGAGGTGATTGCCCTCGACGGAGGAAAGGTATTAGCGGCAGGTGCGGTAAAAGAGGTTATGACGCCGGAACTTGTCCGCGCACTCTATGAGGTAGATGTGCATTTCTGTACAGACAATGGAAATTGCTTTATGATGCCGGAACTAAGCAGATTGGAGGGCGTGCATGTTTCAGTGGAATGAGGGAATGGTAGCGTATATGGATCGTGCCGCGCGGCACACGCGATACTACCAAACGCTCGCGGAACAGATTGGCACACGTTTGGGAAAAAGTGACCGAATCTGCGATGCCGGATGTGGTCTCGGATATCTGTCACTTGCGCTTGCAGAATATGTGGGGACGGTTGAGGCAGTAGATGTCTCGGAGGAGGCACTCGATATTTTGCGCAGTAACTGTGCTGAGCGGTTCAATATTCGTCCGATCCATGCAGATATCCATACATGGGAGACCGCACCCTATGATGCGATGGTGTTCTGCTATTTCGGCAGGATGGAGCAAATCATAGAGATCGCACGGCGGCTGTGTAAAGGACGGCTGTATATTATAAAAGGACGCAGCAGCCGACATCTGTTTTCAAAAGATGGGGAATGTACATGGCGTGAGACTGCGGATATGGCAGCCGAGTGGATGCAGGCGCAGGGCATCGCTTACGAGGAGACCCAGCTGGATCTGGAACTGGGGCAGCCTTTCCTGAACCGCGCAGATGCCGAACGCTTTGCCGCGCTTTATGGTGGGGAAGAACGTGGCGTGGCGTGGATCGAAAACCAACTGGGAAAAGATCCATCGGGAAAATATGAATGGTACTTGCCGATCGCAAAGCCTGTGACGATTTTTTGTTTGGAAAATAAAAATTTTAGAATAGGAGAATGAATATGAAGAAGAAATGGATCGCACTTTGTCTAGCGGCTGTCTTGGCAGTAGGAATGATGGGCTGCCAGCCGCAGAACAATGAGCAGGCAAATGGTCAGACACCACAGACCGAGCAGAAGCAGGAAAGCACATGGATCATACACAATACGGATGGAACGATGACCGTCACGGACTCTACAGGGCGTGAGGTGGTACTGCCGGAAAAGCTGACACAGATCGCACCGAGCGGTACATCTGCGCAGATGGTTCTGTATACGTTAGTGCCTGACTATCTGGTTGGATGGGGCAAGACACCGAGCAAGGCACAGCAGAAGTATATTTCGGAAAAGTATTATAATTTGCCGGAGTTTGGACAGTTCTATGGAAAGAATGCAAGCCTCAATCTGGAAGCACTGATTGCGGCAAAGCCGCAGGTCATCATTGACATGGGTGACATGAAGAAGGGGCACAAGGAGGATATGGACAGCATTCAGGAACAGACCGGAATCCCGACCATTTTTATTGAGGCGAACCTCGATAACTTTGCGGAGGCATACCGAAAGCTGGGTGAACTGTTTGGTATGCAGAAGGAAGCGGAGCAGCTTGCGGCGTATATTGATGAGACGGTACAGACTGCACAGGAGACCGCAGCAAAGATCCCGCAAGATCAGCGTGTTTCCGTGATGTTTGGTACAGGCGAGACCGGACTGGATGTCAATGCAAAGGGTTCGATCCACTCCGCTGTGATCGAGCTCATTGGTGCAGACAATGCCATTGAGGTCGATGAGGTCAGCAACAAGGGCGGCGGTAATACCATCAGCATGGAGACGGTCATGGTGGCGCAGCCCGATGTGATCGTATTCAGCGCAGGCGCGCCTTATGATACCGCAGCGGCTGACGAAAATTGGAGCAGTGTCAAGGCGATTCAGGAGGACAAATATTACGAGATCCCCTCTGAGCCGTACAACTGGCTGACCGAGCCGCCTTCTGTCAACCGTATCATCGGTGTGCGCTGGCTGGGAAACCTGCTCTATCCAGAGCGGTATCCGTATGATATGATAAAGGAAACAAAGGATTTTTATGAGTTGTTTTGGCATTATACGCTGACAGACGAGGAAGCAAAACAGCTGCTTGCAAGATCTACTTTCAAAGGTCAGTGACGGATAGAAAGGTTGGGTTCGATGATCCATTTTTTTAAGGATCTCAGAGAGCGTCTGGGATCGGGAAAGCGTTTCGTGCTTGTGAGTGTTGTGGATAGCGCAGGATCTACGCCGCGCGGCAGTGGTGCAAAGATGGCTGTCTTTGCGGATGGCTCTTATATGGGCACGATCGGCGGTGGTAATGTGGAATACCTGAGTATTCAGGAGGCCGTGCAGGCAATCAAGGAGAAGCGATCCCTGACACGAGGCTTCAATCTCAGCAAGAATCAAAAAGCAGATATTGGGATGATCTGCGGCGGTAATGTAGAGGTTTCCTTTCAATATATTGATGAAACAGATACAGCCTATCTGGAAATGCTCGATCAGATCTTGAAGCTGTATGAGGAGGATGTGGATGCGTGGCTGATTACTGCAATGCGTAATGGCGCGGTCTGTGAGACGGGTGTATATGACGAAAAGAACGGCCTGCGCTTCATGACAGCGGTATCGGAGGAGCAGCTGCGTCCATATCTCAGGAACAAGTCTGTACGGACGGAGACCGACCCTGTCTGCTTTGTAGAGCCGCTCGTGCAGTCAGGCTGTGTATATGTCTTTGGTGGTGGCCATGTAGCACAGGAGTTGGTTCCGGTCCTCTCCCATGTGGGATTTCGCGTGGTGGTATTTGAGGATCGCGAAAATTTTGTGAAGCCGGAACTGTTTTCCGGCGTACACCATACCGTTTTGGGATCGTTTCAGGAGATCTCGGATAAAATCACCCTCAAGGAAAAGGACTATGTCGTTATCATGACGCGTGGGCATCAGTCCGATTATGAGATTTTGCGGCAGGTGCTGCCCGTGCAGACCGCGTATGTGGGGCTGATTGGCAGCCGCCATAAGATCGCGGCAACGACCAAGCGTTTGCTGGAGGATGGTATTTCCGAACAGGATATTGCGCGGATGCATACGCCCATCGGTCTTGCGATCAAGGCGGAGACCCCAGCGGAAATTGCAATCAGCATTGCCGCAGAGATGATCCTGTGCCGTGCAGAGCGTAAGGAAGGCACAGCTTGAACCTGTGATTTTACGCGTATACCGGCATATCTTACAAAAATATAAATGCAGTTTGGGCGTTTTGCATCTTGTCTTTTGGGGAACTTATGCTACAATATAAAAACCATAGACATGGCTGGCGGAACATCTGAAAACTGTGTGATACAGAAAAGAGGAGGTATGGGCATTGAATTGGGATCTGATCGTCACCGGATTGGGGACTCTGGTATGTGCGCTTTATCTCATGCGATATGCATTTCCAGCGTATGAACCGATCTTGTTATGGATCGGTGGGATAACCTCTCTGCTCTTTTTTGCAGCCTTTTTTTACAGATGGTACAGACGGCGGCACTGAGAACGCGTAATGCTCTAAATTTTCTCACAGAATCAGCAGAGGCGGTACACAGGAATGTGTGCCGCCTCTATTTTTGCTTTGGGGAAAAGGACAGGACGCTCCAGTGAAGGGGGTTATGCTGCTGCCTTTTCAGCGAAGGTGTTATTGACGATCTCAGAGAAGGGGGCGGACTGCTGGAGTTCACCGGCTTCCTGCATGACAGTTTGCAGGCGATCAAAGCTTTCTTTGCTCATGACGGGGGTCGTGCTGTAAGAACCGATCGCCTGATAACGCGCAATGGCGTTTGTTAATATCGCAAGATCGGTATCTGGAAACTGGTTTTGGATCGCTTTTGCGACCTCGGATGCGCTGTGGGAAGCGACCCATTGCTGGCCGCGATAGATTGCGTTGGTAAAACGCTGGATTTGATCCGCGTGCTTTTCCAGATAGCTTTTCTTTGCAAAATATGCGGTATAGGGCATCTCACCGGCAGCATCGCCAACCGATGCGACGATATAACCCTTTCCCTCTGCTTCAAGGCTGCTGGCAGTCGGCTCAAACAGGGTGACATAATCTCCCGTACCCCCGAGGAATGCACCGGTCATATTGTCGAACTGGATAGAAGTATCGAGCAGCAGATCCTTTGCCGGATTCATGCCATGATTGCGCAGGGCGTGCTCGAATGCCATGTAGGGGACGCCGCCCTTGCGCCCCGGCAGGATATGCTTTCCGGCAAGGCTGCTCCACTGGAAGTCAGGCTCTGGGGTACGACCCACAAGAAAACTGCCGTCGCGCTGGGTCACTTGTGCAAAGACCTGTGTAAAATCCTCTTTGCCTTCGTTATACACATAGATGCTGGCTTCCGGTCCGGCAAAGCCGATGTCGATATGGTCAGAAAGCACAGCACTCATGACCTTATCTGCGCCGCCGCCGTTGGAGAGTTCAACATCCAGCCCTTCCTCTGCAAAGAATCCCTTCTCCAGTGCCACATACTGCGGCGCATAGAAGATCGAGTGTGTCACCTCACACAGCCGGATCTTTTCCGGAGATGCGGCAGGGTTCTGGCAGGCAGTAAGACCGCATATAACAAAGATAGCAGTAAGTCCGGCAGCCATTCGTTTGAAATTCATATAGATCCTCCTTCAGAGATTGTTTATTGACCAAAACGACGCTCTACTGCCTTTTGCAGCAGCGCAACCGCTTCATACATCAGGGCAGCGACGACTGCAAGGATCAGCACGCTGGTCATCACAAGATCGAGCTGGAACACCTGACCACCGTATACGATCAGATACCCAAGCCCTGCTTTACTGACCAGAAACTCGCCTGCAATGACACCAACAAGAGAAAGCCCGATGTTGATTTTCAGGGAATTGAAAAGTGTACCCAGATTTGCAGGAAATACGATCTTGTAAAAGATTTGTGCGCGTGTTGCACCGAAGGTACGCGCCATTTTCAGGTATTCCGGATCTGTGCGTAGAAAGCCTGCAAGCATTTCCAATACGGTGACGATGAGACTGATGGCAAGTGCCATGAAGATGATCGCAGAAGTCCCAGCACCTGCAAGGATGATGATGACAGGACCAAGTGCGATTTTTGGCAGGCTGTTGAGTACAACGAGATAGGGCTCTGCAATGCGTGAGACGGTAGGAGACCACCATAGAATCACGCTGACGATCAGCCCGATCATTGCACCCAGCGCAAAGCCTGCAAGGGTCTCGTAAACGGTGACACCGATATGCAGAAGCAAATGATTCTGCGACAGAGAGGTCAGGGTAGCGAGGATACGGGAAGGCTGGCTCAGGATAAAGGGATCGATCCAGCCGAGGTCTGCTGCCACTTCCCAAAGCACAAAAAAGGCGGCAAGGATACCGATGCGGCAGCTTCGGATAAACCAACGCTGCCGACGCATCTGCCGTAAATATGCACTTCTTGCGGGGGAAATGGCGTTATTTGGCTTCATCAGCACGCAACTCCTTCCAAATATGATCGAAGTAATAGGAAAATTTTGGGTCGCCGCGGCAGGAAAGCGGCGTGCGATCGCTGCCAAAGTCGATCTCCAGCAGCTCCTTGACCACAGCCGGACGGTGAGACAGGATCAGGATTTGGTCGCCCATGCTGATGCTTTCCGGAATATCATGTGTTACCATCAGGGTCGTGACCCCCTCGCGCTTTAGGATGCTGTAGACATCGTTGGTCACCGTCAGACGGGTCTGGTAGTCGAGCGCAGAGAAAGCCTCGTCGAGCAGCAGGAGCTTTGGTCCGGCTGCCAGCGTGCGGATCAGCGAGGCACGCTGCCGCATGCCGCCGGAAAGCTGGCGCGGATATTTGTCGCGGAATGAGGAAAGTCCATAGGTTTCCAAAAGACGTTCGGCACGAGCGATCGTTTCAGGTGTTTTATTGTGCCGGATCTCCAGACCGAACAGGATATTTTTCCAGATGGTGCGCCACTCCAAGAGATCATCGCGCTGGAGCATATAGCCGATCTGCGGAGAAACGCCGTGGATCTCCTCGCCATCGAGACGAACCATGCCGCTGGTGGCAGGTATAAGACCAGCGATCACACTGAGCAGTGTGGATTTTCCGCAGCCGGACGGACCTACAATGCTGATGAATGTGCCTGCCTCAACTGCAAAAGAGATATGCTCAAATGCAGTCACTTCGCCATTCTTTGCCTGATAGGTCATGCCAATGTCCTCTACAGATAAAAGTGACATATCGTTCCCTCCTTTTTTCTTCATCTGTTTTCAGTACATGCAGGAGAGCCGCGCTTTGTGCTTGGACATTGGGAGAACATGCCATAAACTCTGGAGAAAGTTGGGATATCCATAGCCATGAGACAAAAATGAAACAGAAAATCCATTGCAAATCCAGAGGAAGATACGACGAGTGGAGTGATGGATCCTATATATTATGCGATCATATGGATCGGGATTTGCTTGTCTGCACAATGTGTATGAATAATAGGGATAATTAGATGGATACAGACACCGTGAGCCATCAAAGAGCCGCGTGGGAGGATCGGGTCAGAAGGAAAAAACAGGCGGAATCCGTACGGTGAGACGAGGGGTCAAACCGATGTATTTATGTAAAGTTATGAAGCCTGTGTTGAAATTATATGGCTTTCATGGTAAAATAAAAATGATTATATGGTAAATTTTAAAAGCAGTTTGTGGAATTTGTATAAATGCAGATCGGATACATGGGAAGTACAGATCAGGTTTGTAAGTGGAATTGTGAATGGGGTGAGTATTATTTTTAGTGTTGGCACATGGCTGCAAAAGTTTTTCGGTGGGGGAACAGAAAAAGAAGAAAAAGTATATTCTGAATATGCAGGGAGCCAATATGTAGGAAGTGTGTGCAAAATCCTGGATTATGAGAATAAGCAATATTTTCTTGGGAAAATTGAAGCGTATGATATAGAATACAATGAATTCCAGATCGCACCATATCGCATGGAATCGATTCCGCGTACGGTTCGGTATAACACGCCTGTAAAGCTGCAGATCCAAAGCGGTGAACACCTGACCATGCTGTATGGAGCAGCCAGAAAACAAGACAGAGACTATTGGTGGGTCACGCTGGATACGGTACAGAACTGCGAAGAACAGCGAGAAGGCTTCCGTCAAATCCTACAGGGAAAAAGCACTATAACCCGTCCGGACAAGAACGAAAGCGAGAAGGTGTTCTGTGATCTGGTAGATATCAGCCTGACGGGGATCTGCATCAAATGTGCAGAAGATATGGAGGTAGGCGAAAGGATCATTGTTCATGATGTTATGCTATATGCTGGTGTGCGGGAGAAACATACGCTGGTTTGTCAAGTGCGCCGTGTTTTTGCGCGTGGACCTAAAAATGAGGTGATCCCTTTGGCACCGCTGCCAGCGCAGCCGAAGCCTGATCCGCATCAGCCGCAGATCGTGATTGAATCGCTCGATCGGAAAGAACCGATCCGACCGGAGATGTTCAAAGAAAAGTATTATGGCTGTTCGTTCTTGAAGTTCTCGCAGGAAGAAAGAGAGCAGATCTGCCGAGAGTTGTTTGTGATCCAACAGCGCGAACGAGAAAAAATTTGATCGCATCGAATCTCAATATTGGTATGAAATGAAAATCCCCCTGAGTCATTCAGGGGGATTCAGCTTGTTAAAGAGTCTTTTCTCCATTTTTCTTTGGCGCGAAGCGGCTTGCAAAATTCAAGGATAGAGGGATTACAGGGCACTCAATACCTTGTATAGATCGGAAAGTTCCAAGGGACGATAGTGGTAGAAGCCTTGGATCATATCACATCCTGCATTTTGGATAATGGTATTTTGCTCGATCGTCTCGACCCCCTCCATGCAGACCTTTTTTCCGAACTGGTGGCAGGCATAGACGATACTGCGGATAAATTCCCATTTGCGGTCACAAGCTGTCATTTCATCGAGCAGGGAACGGTCAAGTTTGATGATGCTGCAAGGATAGTGTAGGAGCATACGCAAAGAGGAATAGCCGCTGCCAAAATCGTCCAGCGCGATCCGCATACCCATTTCGCTGCACCGTTCTACAAAGCATTTGAGATCTTCCGGGCGTTCGTCAAGACAGCTTTCTGTCACCTCCGCAATGAGGTGATGCCCCTTCAAATGGCATTTATGCAACACGTTCTGCATGATATCTGTGAATTCGACATCGGATAGCTGGAGCAAGCTGACATTGAAGCTCAGGTAGAAGTCTGGGACATAGCTGATCAAACGTACACAATTACGCGCAGCCTGCTCAAATACCCAGCGGCCTGCCAGATGGATCATGTTGTTTTGTTCAAGAAGGGGGATAAAGATCGAGGGAGCGATATCGTGTCCTTCAAAATTCCAGCGAAGCAGAACTTCGCCGCCAAGGATCTTTCCGGTGATCGCATCGACGACCGGCTGGATCATGATACGGAAATGTTCCATACCGCGCAGGACATCCTGCTGCAGTGCAAGCTGCAGCTTGGACATGTGTTTGATGCGCTGAATGCTCGAGGTGGAATAGTCCACATAAGGTCGTGAGACATCATGTTTTGCCATTTTGATCAGGGAAATGACATGTTCTTGGAAATTATCAGCGGAGAATGATGGGTATGGGAAGGATATCAGGCAGAAAGAACAGGCGCGATGGATAGAAATGCCCATTTCATGATAATTATTTTCGATGATATCACGGATCTGCCGGATCAGCATACGTCCGTTTCCGGTGAATGATGTATCAACAAGCCCAAGGCAGCGCATCCCCTCCAAGCGATAGAAGGAAATATATTCAGAAAACTTGTCCATGAGCTGATCGGCAATATTTTTGAGCAAACGGTTTGCGTAGGGACGTCCACGCGTATTATTGATCTCTGCAATATTGTTCAGGCTGAATCCGATGATAACCGTTTCCTGCCCATTTTCTTCCAGCTCTGTCAAACGGCTGCTGATTGCAGAGGCTCTTGGGAAGCCTGTGACCGGATCGATCACAAATTCATTGTCCTGATGTGTGATGCGTCCAGAGAAGAAAAGCGGAACGGTTTTGTCATCGTTCCATTTCAGAATCCCATATCCATTGACCCACATGTTTTTGCCGGCTGTATTGCGCACCTGATAACGAAGGCTGAAGACAGTTCGTTTTTCCTGAATGATTTTTTCCATTTCGGCGAGATAACGGTCGCGGAAAGCAGTCGTGCTGATGCGCTTGGCCCATTCAAGGAGCAGACCATGCACGATATTGCTTTCAAATCCAAATTCAGAGCGAAGATTATCGGAAATATAGAACATATTTTTTTGCAGGTCACCGAAATAAAAATAACTCGAAGCATTATTTTGGGACATAGACTGAAACAGTGATTCAAAATCATGGTAGGTGGAGGAGATGAACTGATAAAAAATGCTTTTCGACTGTTCTTCGGGCGAGCGTGGGAGTGGGACGCTGGTGCGGCGGTCACGCCCGGGAACCAGACAGTTTTTGGCATAATAACTGCGCTTATCCTGATACATGATTTTATCTGCCTGAGAGATCAGGGAATCCAGATTGACCGGTATTTCATCCGACCATGCATATCCGATTGCAATGTGATGAACACTGTGTTCGATCTGATTGTGGAACTGTTCAGCCAGACGGATAAAGTCACTATGGCTGTAATCTGCACAAACGACCACAAATTCATCGCCGCCTGTTCGATAGATCCAAGGGGTATCCAGACCCTTTTTGATCAAATCATAGCACTGACAGATCATTTCATCTCCTGCATCATGCCCCAACGAGTCATTGACTCGTTTCAACCCTGTGATATCACAGTAAAATACGCCAACAGAACGCATCTTTGCACGTTTTGCCTCGTGTTCTGCCATTGCGTTGCGGTTGAATGCACCGGTCAGAGAGTCATGGAAGCTAAGGTTGCTCAGCCGCCTCAAAATATTGCGTCGGTGCAGGAGAGAGATGAAGAAGTAGCCAATGATGTTGAGCAGCGGTGTGATCATGGGCAGCATTTCTTTATCTGGATTGTCTACGCCGATAAAGCCGAGCACCTTTTCTTCTGTTGCGATCGGGCCGACTACGAGCGTGCAGATATTCTGCGGTTTTAGGATCGCATAGGTGGAAGAGTGTTTGGTTCGGATATCTTCAAGATCCTCGATCACAACGGTTTGGTTTTTCAGGAATCTCTGGATCCACCAATCAATGCTGTCCAGCGGTTCATCCTGAAGGATCTCCTTTTGTGGTGTGATATCCTTTGCACACCATTCGTAGGTGTTGAACATACGATTTTCATCTTTGAATTCAAAAAGATAGCATCGATCGCATAAAAAAGTTTTTCCGATATAGGCAAGTACATTTTCGATGGATTCTTCTGGATTCATCGTAGAGAACAGCTGTTGGAGGCATTCGTTCAAGACTGTTTCGTTGCGTGCATAATAATAAGGACTGGTCGTCAGGGAATCGGAGTCGATATCGATGGCCATTTCCAAACGATATTTTTTATCTTCGCGCATGATCAAAGTGTCCTTGATGAGCAGCGTCTTATCGAGAACGGGGTTTTTATGTGTCCATGATATAAATTTTTCCGGTTCCAGTTTACAGTTGTTGCAAAAAGAGCAGGGTGTATCGCGCCCTTGCAGGACCTCATAGCACTTTTTTCCAATATAGTCTATTTTGGAATGGCAGCCTAAAGCCTTGCGAAGATGGGCGTTCATGTAAATCAAATCATTTGTTTCTATGTCGGAGACATAGACGATCTCGTCCAGATCTTCAAAAAATTCCCATAGATATTTCATATTGAACCCCTTTTGTGCTTTTCCTCTTTTTGTAATAAGCGAAAAACCTAAAATCCTATTTTGAAAGTAAGATATATATTATCTTTAATTATAAAAAGTTTGATAGAATAAATCAAGTGTCGAAATTATTACAATGAAAATTCATGATCCGGTCAAATTTTCAAAAGCAGTTCAGTCAATGAGGGCATGCAGGAGTCCCTGACAGCCTGCCAATACATCCTGCCAGGTGGCTTCAAAGTCTCCGGTATACCAGGGGTCTGCAACCTCTTTGCCGATAGAACTGCTGTAATCCATAAGAAGATGGATCTTGTCTTGGGCATCGCCGCCGCAGATTCGGTTCATATTGCGAATGTTGGCATGATCCATGCCGATGAGCAGATCGTATTCAGCATAGTCGCTTTTCCGGAGTTGGCGTGCAGAGTGAGAGGCACAGGAAATACCGTGCTCAGCCAGCTTGCGGCGGGCAGGTGGGTAGACTGGATTTCCGATCTCTTCGGTGCTTGTGGCAGCAGAGGCAATTTCAAAGTCCGCCTCTAACCCTGCTTTTTTGACCAGATCCTGCATAACAAAGGCTGCCATTGGGCTGCGGCAGATATTTCCGTGACAGACAAAAAGTATTCGGTTCATAGTGTTTCTCCTGAAATGGTTTTATAATATTAGTATAACACAAGAGAAATATGTGCGAAAGCATGATTTAGATAGATGCAACAAGGAGAGAAGTGTGCTGAAAATATATAGAAATAATACAGCCTAGATTGCTATTATAGTATATGTTTGCTTAAGAAAAAAAGAAAATAGAAAAACGACTGGAATTTTAAAAAAATACATAGTATAATGTTCATAACTGATTTTAGAAATATTAGGAACTGTTTGAAAAACCGAAAATTTGTCTGTTTCTACAGGAAACAGTATCCACTGCGTTAAAAATACTCGAGATCCATCATGGGTTCCCGCGTTTTTTGCCTTGTGGCTGCGCGCTCCCTGCGAAAGATCCGTCCGTTTCTCTATTTTCAAACAAGCCCTAAGAAACGCTCATATATATTCGAATACGGCTGGTAGAAATCTGATCATACGATTTCTATTTACAGCTGTGAGGATCGGCAGTGCATTGCACAAAAATGATGGAGCAGTAGAGATGTTTGTTTGAAATGCGAGAACATAACCTTTGAATCCTGTGCTATAGAATGGAGATCATACAAATCACTGGCGTTATAAGTGTGGGGAGTGGAAATCAAAAGTGATTGTCAAAAAGAGAAAAAAATGGCACATTCTGGCAGCGGCAATGATCTTCGTTGTAGTTGTTGCGATCTGTGTGAGCTTTTTTATCAATACGGCAAAGCTGCAGACAGAGCTTTATCAGGATGCAAAAAAATATGCGGAGGAGATCAATGAGCAGGTGGCAAGCAATATTGCCTATCGTATGCATACAGATATGCAGCTGATCGAGGAATTGGCAGAAACGATTTCAGCAGTCCCCGATATCAGTATGTACAGCCATATTCTGGAACGCAAGAGGAAGACATTTGAGCTGGATGATATCGTGATCTTTAACCAGGATACTGTTATTTTTCCGAGCAACTACAGCATCGATCTGTTCAGCAAATGGTTGACGAAAAATCCGGAGGCATCTGAAAAATCCACGATCTCCTATATGCCCGGGAATCAGATCCTGTTTTCCGTACCCATCAAGAAGGGCGATCGGGAGAAGGAAGCCATTATTTTGGCGATGAAGTCCTATTATGGCATTCAGAAAGTGATGGCAAGAGAAAACCACCAAGATGAGGGGATCAGTTTCCTGATGGAACCGGAGGGGGGATTGATCGTAAATCCGGTAGGAGAATGTGAATTGACTGAGGATGAGGTCGCGTATCTCCGTGGAAAGATCGCAGCGGCTTTTCGTTCCAGAATGAAAGATAACCATATGGTCAATCAAAGCTTCACCATCGAGCTGCAGGATGGTGAAAAAATGCTCATCTCTGCGCACTTGTTGGATATCAATAACTGGGTACAGGTTTCTATCACGCCGTGGAGCCTCAAGGAAAAAGAATATTCGTATCATTTGGTCATGTACTTCTGGTTGATCATGCTTGCCAGCATTGTAGGAACGGGCATCGTTGCATATATCATTTCCTTACAGAGACAGGCTCGTATGAAGCTGGAAAAAATGGCATACAGTGATCTGCTCACGGGCGGCATCACAAACGATGCGTTCCAGATCCAGTGCCTCGATTATCTGAACGCGACTGGTTGGTCGTCCTATGCTGTCATCTATCTCAATCTGTGTAATTTCAAATATATCAATGAGAGATGGGGCGTAAATGGCGGCAACGATGTACTTCGCCATATCTATCATACCTTTGAAAAAAATATTATGGAGGATGAATTGGTTGCACGAAGTGAGATCGATCATTTCTTTTTGCTGCTGCGCGGCGATTCAGAAGATCAAATCAGACAACGCATTCTTCATATGATCGAAGTACTGAATGCATCGAGCTGTGCGTATCTGCTGGATTATAAGTTGGAATTTATTGTGGGCGGCTATATGGTCGAGCAATATGGGATGGTGCTGCAATCGCTGCAGGATAACGCGAGACGTGCGGCGCAGTTTGCTGAGGAAAAGAATATCTGCGTATTTTATAATGCAGCGGTCATCAAGAAGATTGAGCGCGAAAATAAGCTCAATGATCTGTTTGAGGATTCTTTGCAGAACCACGATTTTCAGGTATATCTCCAGCCCAAGGTCTATCTCCAGGAGGATCGACCGTGTGCTGCCGAAGCTCTGGTACGATGGATCCATCCAGAGGAAGGTGTGATTTTCCCATCCGATTTTATTCCGCTTTTTGAGCAGAATGGAAAGATCTGCAAGCTGGATTTTTATATGTTTGAAGAAGTTTGTAAGATTTTGGTGCGCTGGCGCAATGAAAACAGACCAATGAGTGAAGTTTCTGTCAATATTTCGAGAGAACACCTCAAGGGGATGGATGTTTCGTTTGCGCACAGATATTGTGAGATCAAGGAAAAGTATCAGATCCCAGATGGGATCATTCAGCTGGAGATCACCGAAACCTCCATGTTCTATGCGCCGCAGCTTCCATGTGTCATAGAGGTCATAGGGATCTTTCATCAGGGCGGGATCACCTGTGCATTGGATGACTTTGGCTTTGGATATTCGTCGCTTTCTGCACTCAATGAATTTAATATCAATACCATTAAACTCGATCGCTCTTTCTTTGTGAACGAAAGCAAGAAGTCTCGGATCGTTGTTGAGAATATGATCCGCCTTGCGCATGATATGGATACCCAGATCGTGGCAGAGGGGATCGAGGAGGAAGAACAGGTACAGGCACTTCGTGAATTGGGCTGTGACCTGATCCAAGGATATTATTATTCCAAGCCGATCCCGGTCTCTGAATTTGAGGTGTGGCAAGATAATCATCTACAGGGTGCTGGAAAATGAGAAATAAAATTATAAAGCTATTATGTATGGCGATCATGCTGCTTCTGTTATTCATTTTGCCGACGAATTACGCCTTCAAGGTCGCGATATCTTATGATGAGATCGAGAGATATTCAGATATGCTGTTTTGGCAGCTGGATCAGCTGATGGAATACAGCAATCGAGAGATAGAGATCGTAAAAAAGAATTTTGAAGCGGAGTGCCTTAAAAATGCAAGGATCGCCGCAAGGATCGCGGCAGAAAATCCTGAGATCGTATATGATCCCGAACAGCTGAAAGAGTTTGCAGAACTGATCGAGGTAGATGAGATCCATTTCTTTGATGCGCAGGGAAAGTTGTATGCAGGAACACATCCGGAATATTATGGACTTACATTTGCATCAGGAGGACAAATAGAATATTTTGCGCCGATGCTGAATGATCGCTCGCTGGAACTTTGTCAGGAAATGATGGAAAATACAGCAGAGAATAAGATAATGCAGTATGCAGCCGCTTGGACAAAGGACGGTAAGGGCATTGTACAGATCGGATCCTACCCAAAAGGTGTCTTGGAAATCATGAGAAAACGGTCGCTTGATGCCATCATGGATCTCGTTCCGAAGGATGTGCGAGGGAACACCTATTTGGTAGATGCAGCTACTGGTGACATAGCAGCGGCAGCCAATGGAGAGGATATCATAAAGGATATTGAAACCGTGGTCGATTTGTCCAAAGCAAAGGAAGGCGTCACATCCATTGATGAAGTCTATTATGCCCATCACAAGTTCACCGTCACGATGCGCAGGAATGGGGACTATATTTACCTCAATACATATGACTTCCGTTATGTCCTGTATACCCTCCTGCTGTATACCGTAGTTCTGTTGTGTTATCTGCTTTTGCTGTCGGGCGTTACGGTCACCTTTATCCTCTATTATCTGGATAAACGGGTGATCCGTGGCTTGGAGTCCATCATAACAGAACTCAATAAGATCGAAGAAGGCAATGTCGAGAAGGTCGAGGTCCATACCAATGTGCCTGAGCTCGAAGTCCTGTTGTATTACATCAACAGGATGCTGCAGAGTGTGTTTGGTTCTTTCCAAAAGTTTGCAATGGTCATCGAGAAGAGCAATATTCCCATTGGTATCTATGAGTATAATGTATTCTATAATAAGGCATTTGCCAACCAGAATGCATTTGATATTCTGAGACTGCATCATATAGAGGATCAGGAATCCGCTGAAAGCCTGCTTCGTATGGGGGAGCGTATCCTGCAAATCCGCTCCAGCAAGGAGAATCTGGAAGAACAGGTGTATCGCATCGAAGAAGACGGACAGGTATATTATATCCGTTTGGAAGAATTCTGCTATGAACAGAGCAATATCTTCTGGATGATGGATGTATCCAACTGGTGGGATCGGATGGAGCTGCTCAGGAATCAGCGTAATATTGATGTGCTGACCAATCTGTATAACCGCAGGGCATTCTATGAACTGATGGATGCGCTGTTTGAACAGCCTGAGACCCTCAAGCATGCAGCTGTAATCATGATCGATGCAGATAGACTCAAGCACATCAATGACGTATATGGGCATCAGCAGGGAGATCGTTACTTGTCTGGTATCGCAGCTATACTGAGTCAGATCGCGCCCAATCATTCCATCTGTGCGCGTCTGGGTGGTGATGAATTTACGATGCTGTTATACGGTTATGATTCGGAGGAGACCTTGACCGCAGCGATCCAGTCGATTTGGGTGCACCGCGACCATGCATTGGTGCAAGTCAGGGAGGATGTTCAAGTGCAGATCCAGTTTTCCATCGGATATGCAGTGTATCGCAAGGATGGAGTGGATTGTCAGGAACTTATACACTGTGCGGATGAGCGCATGTACACAGATAAGAATCAGCGTAAGGAGCGAGGGGATCAGAGACAATAAGCCGTTTCCGAAATGAATATAAAAAAAGGCAGAGGATTGACTCCTCTGCCTGAGGCTGTCGAAGAACCTTCGACAGCCTTTCTAGGGGAACCCAGTCCCCCTAGATACAGAGCCAGTTCCGGTAGAAACTGGCTCTGATACCCCCGGTTTCGCGCCCGATGGCGCGGGTCGTGGGCAAAAACCAAGGCTCATGTCCTTGGTTTTTGAAAATTTTAAGTCGCTTTGCTCCAATAAAAAACAGCGAAAAGCCTTTTTCTGAGAGGCAAAAAGATCGGATAAAAAAAGTTCTTCTGCAATTGCAGAAGAACTTTTTTGTTGTATCATTCGATCAATGTGTCAGAAATCCCAGTCGCTCCAGCTTGTTCAGTGTGTAAGCGGAGCATGCGACCGCGCTGATGAAAGATGCGACAGTTGCGACACAGCCGAGGTAGTAGAGTGCAGTTCCGGCAGATGCGGTGCTTACAAGAGCAACAGCAATCACAAATACAGCCAGAAGAGGAAGTACAATAGCGTAACCGTGGCGCAATAATGATTTTTCTCTTTGAACGTTCATTTTCATTGCCTCCATCCGATTTTTTCGTTCAATATATAGTATATCACATATCTTACAAAAATCAAGGGGATGGATTGGGTAATACGAATAAAAAATAAAAAAATCATTGATGTTTTTATGGAAAAAATCAATGATTTTTTGGAAGATCATACAAGGGGAAATATCGCGTGGAAAATATGGGGAAAAATCTGTTGTTGAGGGATATACGGCTGAGATTAGTCGTTCTGTTTGTGTGCGATGGTATGTGCACGGATGTGATCGAACGTCTCTTGGCTCAGGATATGTTCGATCTTGCACGCGTCTTGTTCTGCGACGTCAGCAGATACTCCGAGCTCGATCAAATAGCGAGTGAGCAGGATATGGCGTTCATAGATCTTGTCCGCGATAGACTGTCCCTGTTCGGTCAGATGGATGCAGCCATGTTGCTCTACAGTAATATATCCATTTTCACGCAATCGCTTCATTGCAGTCGAAACACTGGGTTTTGAGAACCCCAGTTCATTGGCAATATCGATAGAACGCACCGAACCATTCTGGAGTGTCAGGCGCAGGATTGTTTCTAAATAGTCCTCAGCAGATTTTTGGATACGCATTCGGATCCTCCGTTCTCTGTCATGGCAGCAATTTGCAGAAGAAGCCTTCTTTGTATATAGTAGCATAAGTTTTTGAAATTTGCAATTCTCCTTATAGGAAAAGCGCAGAAATCAATTTTGACAGGCTGAACGTGCGGTTTTGTTTCCGCGCTTATCGATCCCTCCAGCTTTCCCGTTCAAGCTGCGGATTCCGCGATGGATGGAGTTCATACTTTCACACCCTTACTGCGGCTATGAGGTCGATCTGATGGAGAGGACGTGTGGGATGCATAAGGGTCAGGAAGCGCAAGATTCCAGCCTTTATGCCGCTGTCGTGGGTACGACACGTTCCTCTTTTTCGGAAAGAGCTGGGAATATTGGATTTTTCTAAAAAGAAAGCCCATCTCACAGAGACGGGCTTTCAAAGATCTTATTTTTCGGAATGTTCTTCTGTCGTATGATCGTGACAGCCGCAGCAGCAGGATCCTTCCTCGCCGCTTTTGTGGTCATCATGGCTGCAATGGCAGCCGCCGCCAGCGGAGCAGCCAATGCACTTGACGCCTTTCTTTTTTGCCTTCACGATATAGACAACTGCACAACCGACGATGATTCCTACGATTGCAAGTATGATCCAATCCATAGATGACTCTCCTTAGCTTCTTTGAGCAAGATTTCCATCCAATGCATACTCTGCGTCGATCTTCTTGTTTACATTCATGATGAGGGAAACGACAATGCCAACGATTGCAGCAACTGCGATCAGACCCGGTACGAATGCTTGACCCAGAGAACCAGTGGTGATGAGTGTGCCGATCTGGTAAACGAGGAAAGCGATGACATAGCCGGTACCAAGCTGAAGTGCGATGCCGCCAAACAGCCACTTTTTGTTCTGCATTTCGGAGTTCATTGCACCGATCGCAGCAAAGCAGGGTGGAGTGTAGAGGTTGAACATCAGGTAAGCAAGTGCAGCAACTGCGGTCAGACCCATCGTTTCAGCGACCTGATTTGCACCACTGACCAGAGCGAGCTCGTCTGGATCGATGAAGTTGGTCAGACCATAAACAACTGCGAGCGTACCGACAACATTTTCCTTTGCGATGAAGCCGGTGATCGCCGCTGCTGCAAGCTGCCATACGCCGAAGCCGAGCGGGATGAGCAGGACTGCGAACGGAGAAGCGATGCTTGCGAGGATGGAGGTATGCTCCATACCCTCTTCAACGACCTGAAGGTTCCAAGTGAAGGATTGCATGATCTGAACGGTTGCGTTGCAGACCAGAATGATGGTACCAGCCTTGATGATGTATGCCTTTGCGCGAGAGAACATGGAAATAGTCGCGCGCTTGAGGCTTGGGATCTTGTACTCGGGCAGCTCCATGATGAAGAAAGACTTACGGTACTTATGACCAGTCACCTTCAGAACAAGCAGGGAGCTGAGATAGATGAGTACGATGCCGACAAAGTACATGAGGGTACCGACCCAAGATGCATCATGGAAGAAAGCACCGGCGAACAGTGCGATGACTGGCAGCTTTGCGCCACAGGGCATGAACGGGGTCAGCATTGCGGTGGTGCGGCGTTCTCTCTCGTTGCGGATGGTACGGCATGCCATGATGCCAGGGATCGCACAGCCGGTACCGATGACCATTGGGATAACGGACTTACCGGAAAGACCCACACGCTTGAAGATCGGGTCCATAACGACGCTGACGCGTGCCATGTAGCCGCAGTCTTCGAGCAGGGAGATCAGGAAGTACATGACCATAACGAGCGGCAGGAAGCCAACGACTGCGCCAACGCCGCCGATGATGCCGTCAACAAGCAGTGCCTGTGTGAACGGGGAGGCACTTTCTACCATGCCGGCAACCATTTCCTGGAAGGATTCGATCCAGCCAACAAGGGTATCAGCAAGCAGGGGACCCAGACGCGCCTGAGAGATATCGAATACTGCCCACATAACGAGTGCAAAGATCGGGATACCCAGCCACTTGTTGGTCAGGATGGCGTCTACGCTGTCCTGCTTGTTCTTGTCCTTGGTGAGGACGGCACGGGTCTCGACCTCGCGCACGATGCCGTTTACGAAATCAAAACGCTTACGGTCAGCGGCTTCGACCTCTGCCTTGTCATGCAGATTGATGTTGCCTTGAATGTAAGGTGCTTCCTGTGTCTGTCCGGCAGAATCAGCTGCCTTGGCAACGACAGCCGCCAGACCTGCATCGGAAGCCGAGGTGGAGATGGTCTCAATGACAGGGCAGTGCAGCTTTGCAGAGAGCTTCTCTACGTCGATCTTGGTGCCCTTCTTTGCATTGATATCACTCTTGTTGAGTGCAACAACGACCGGAATGCCAAGCTCCAGAAGCTGTGTGGTAAAGAACAGGCTTCGGCTGAGGTTGGTTGCATCCACGATGTTGATGATTACATTCGGATGCTCATTCTTGACGTAGCTGCTGGTGATGCTCTCCTCCGAGGTGAAGGGAGACATGGAATACGCACCGGGAAGATCGACCGCAATCAGATCCCCTCTGCCCTCGCAGAAAGACTTTTTGATTGGACTTTCTTTCTTGTCGACGGTAACGCCTGCCCAGTTGCCAACGCGCTCGGTTCGTCCGGTAAGCGCGTTGAACATGGTGGTTTTACCGCTGTTTGGATTGCCTGTTAGAGCAATACGCATAACTTTTTTCCTCCATTTTTTATTATTTGTGAGACAAAATTTGAAATTAGCCGGAGCTAACTTGTAAAGCAATTAAAAACTATTCACGAAGAATAGTTTTGAGAATAGTTTTTAATCTTGTAGGATGATTGCATCTGCGAGGTTCTGGTCGATGTTGTAGCGTCCGTCCTTGACGGAGACAACAAAGCCGCCGCGCATCTGAGAAACGACCGTGATTGGTTCCCCACTGTAGCAGCCCAGAGAAAACAGGAAGCTGTTGAGCTCCTCATCATCTGTGTGGATCTCCTTTATGATGTACTCTTTTCCAATTTCTGCACCCGATAATTTCATATGTATTTCCCCTTTGTTCATCAAAATCACATAGTTAACGGGAACTAACTTACATAAATATAACATATCGTTTTTTCAGTGTCAAGGGATTCTGAACATTCTCCCAAAATATGTGACAATGTACGAAAAAGGCTGAGAGGATGTGAAAAAAGCATTGGAATTGGATAAATGTACCAAATCCAATGCTTTTTGAATGTATCATTCAGCGCATGCTTCCGCGCCTTGCAGATGCTTGTCCAATTCTGGACGCTTTCCGCAGAAATGTACAAGATAGCGTTCCATACATTCGGCGATGATCTGCTCGGCCATCTGTCTGCCGTGCACCTCAGAGATCGCGGTCGTGCGCCCTTCGAGCTGCTTATACACTTCAAAGAAATGGGCGATCTCGCTGCCGATATGGGGCGGAAGTTCGCCGTATTCCTTGTAGAAATTCCAAGTTGGATCATGTTCTACGACCGCAATAATTTTGTCATCGCAGCAGCCGCCATCGACCATGCGGATCACGCCGACCGGATAGCACTGCACCATGATAGATGGATCAAGTGTCTCAGAGCATAGCACCAGTACGTCGAGCGGGTCGCCATCGTCGGCATAGGTGCGCGGGATAAACCCATAGTTTGCAGGATAGTGGGTGGAGGTATAGAGGATACGGTCCAGTCGGAGCAGACCGGTACGCTTGTCGAGTTCGTATTTTTTTTTGCTGCCGGCAGGGATCTCAATGACCGAAGTAAAGCAGTGCGGTGCGATGAGAGCCGGATCGATATCATGCCAGATGTTCAATCAGATTACCCCTTTTCTATGTATCAAAATTATTGGTAGGAAATGGGAAATAAGGTATATGAAAATTTTAATATATTTTGTCGAGCGGTGCAAGCATATCCTGTTAATATTGTGAACTTTGGAGTTTGATGAGGTTGGGATCGCCGCTGAGCTTTTCCAGAAACAGTGCCTGTGCCTGCTCGGGATGTGCGCCGTGGAACAGAAGGGTGGAGGCGAGATGATACATGCCGGATTGCTCCTCATCAAAATGGACATGGGCAAGGGAGGCGTTGTGTGCGGTCGCATACTGGTTGAGATCGTGCATCAGAGAAGGCAGATCATGGCACCATAAAGAAATGACCAGCGTCTTATGGTGGGAGGAGTAGATCTTCCGCTCGAGTACCTCAAAGATGGTGAGGGTAGCATAGACAGCGGCTGCACCGGTCAGAGCGACGGCATAGTATCCTGCTCCGATGGTGAGACCAAGGCAGGCGACCGCCCAGATGCTTGCGGCAGTGGTCAGCCCTTTGACGGTCAGACCCTCACGCAGAATCGTGCCAGCCCCCAGAAAGCCGATGCCTGAGATGACCTGTGCGCCCATGCGGGCAGGGTCAGGGATCGCACCGAGGGGGTGAAACTGGATGAATAGCAGCTCGCCAGCCATCATGACGACACAGGCACCAAGCGCAACGAGCATATGGGTGCGCATACCGGCTGGATGGTGGTTGCGCCCGCGTTCTGCGCCGACTGCGATCCCCACAAGCAACGCGAGAATGATGCGCAGAACGATCTCTGCGTAGCTCAATTCGTGAAAAACAAGGTTATGCATAACAAAACCCCCATTCTATCTCTTTTCCGCTTTTATTGTAAATACCAATATAGGACATAAGATGACAGGGCAGAGATATGAAGCCTCATAAAATCAAAGCACTGTACCAATTTGGTACAGTGCCCCAGTTTATGCCAGATAGCTGGAAACAGTGTCCAGATTTACCTTGGAAAGTGCTTCTTTTTCTTCTGCCTTGGAAGAATCCTGCCAGGTCTGTGCCAGATCAGAGAATGCTTTTTCCTCAATCATAGCTCTTTTGCTTTCAAAATCTGTATCGCGCAGCGGCAGCCGCTGGATGATATGCCAGCCGTAAGAGGTCTTGATCGGATCGGACACAGCGTCGTTTTCCAGTGCCTTGGTGCCTTCGTAAAATTCCGGTACCATTTCGCCGTCTGTGAAGACGTAGCCTTCCGGATTGCTTTCCATGCCCGGATCTTCGTTGTAGGTCTTGATGAGGGTATCGAAATCCTCGCCTGCCTTGGCACGCTTTGCGATATCGGCTGCCTTGGTCTTGAGTTCTTCCTGATTGGGGAGCTCTGCGTTGTTGTCATCTACGGTTTTGACCAGTACATGCTTGGCACGCAGATAGTCTTTTTCAAAGGATTCTCTTGCAGCGTTTGGATTTTTTGCGTTGAAATCTTCACGCAGCTTCTGAACCATGACGTTGAGCTTGGCAAATTCGCGGTACTGGTCGCGGGTCAGTCCAATGTCCTTCAGGTAGGTGTCCAATCCGACATCGCCGCCCATCTGTTCGGCGAGGATCTTAATTTCCGCGTCGATATCTGCGTCAGTATAGCTGAGACCGTTTTCTTTCATCTTCGCTTCGCAGGCGGAAAGATAGACAAGCTGCTGCTTGGCAAGCTGGGCAATGTTTTCCGAGAAACTGTCACGTTCCTCTTTGTCGGTGATCTGCTTGGAGGTCTTTTGTCCGTACATGCCAAGGATGTTGTCCATACGGTTGAGGTTATAAAGAAAAGATGCTGCGTACTGCTCGGCGGTGAAGTCCACACCATTTGCGGTCAAAGCAATCGCCTGCTTGTCTGCATCGCTGACAGCGGCAGTGCCACCAGTCTGTGTGCCGCAGGCAGTCAGGGACAGGCATAGCAGCAGTCCGGCAATGGTACGGCGGAAGTTTGCTTTTGAAGTTCGAATCATGGGGTTCTCCTCTCTGATTGTGTCAGCATACCGGAGTTCCGGTGTTTTGTGACAGAATTGGTATGAAAAATAGTATACCATTTTTTGCGTTCTGCTACAAGTGCTCGATTGCCGTTGACGCATAAACTGCTTTGGAGTAAGATGGAGAAGAACAACAGAGGAGAGACTATGAAACAGATAATTGGTGAAAACGAAGCATTGCTGTTTTGCGAACTGCGGGCAGATGGATTTTATATGCTGCGCTGTCAGACGAGTGACGCCATTTTAAAGCTGCCGCGAGAGATCGAGGGCGTGCCATTGGTGGGATTGAGCGATTATGTATGCGCTGCACGCGAGCCTGACCTGTCCCGCAAGGCGGTTGAGACGTTCCATCTGACCTGTGGCAGTGCAAAGCTGCCTGTACACAATGCGCAGGCCATCCGACAGGTCATTCTGCCGGATACCGTGCGTTCGATAGGAAGCTATGCCTTCTATAACTGTTACCATCTCAAACATCTGGAGATGGCGGCTGATGTGCAGGAGATCGGACATGGTGCGCTCATGAACTGTTCGGAATTTTCCGAGTTGGTGCTGCACGGAGATGCGGAAGGACACACCTGCTTGCAGGAAATGCTGGGACAAACAAGCGGAGAAGTACAGGTGCAGCTCTCGTTTGCGGCAGGGGAGGTGCGTCTACTGTTTCCGCCTTATCAGGAGCAGTGGGAGGATCTGGCACCGGCACATATTTTTCAGCGGCGGATCGAGGGGGCAGGCTATCCCTATCGCCAGTGCTTTCAAAATGGGATCTTATCCCTCAGCCAGTATGATATGGCGTTTGAGCGTTTGCTGCGTATTCAGGATTATGAAACGGCTGTGCGTGTGGCACTCAGTCGGCTGCGCTGGTGCGTGGGGGTTTCGGCAATGGCACATAAGCTGTATGTGGATTGCCTGCGTACACATGCGGATATGGCAGCTCGTATGCTGATTGATGCGCGGGATACGCAGGGGATTCATGCCCTGCTCCATTTGGGGGTTCTCTCAGGGGAAAGCTTGCACAAGGCGTGCGATCACGCGCGGCAGACAAGGCAAACAGAGAGTTTGGGTATCTTGCTGGCAGCTCTGAGCGGTGGCAGCAGCACACCCACTGTACAAAAACAATATGATCTATAAAAGGGGCGTGTACGATTGAAGCCGACGTGGCAAACCATTGGACAGCAGATTTTATCGGCTGTCCGAAGTGAACTTTATTTGAATATGCCATTTTTGGATGCTGCATTGTGTGCCCTGCCATTTTGTGCAGACTATGATACACCGACTCTTGCGACCGATGCCAAGGTTCTTTATTATAATGGGTCATGGCTTGCGTCGCGCTATGAGCGCGAGCGCAGTCTGGTGTGCCGTGCCTATCTGCACACGATCCTGCACTGTATGCTGCGGCATCCTGCCAAGAAAAAGGGCAGGGATGGGGAACTTTGGGATCTTTGCTGTGATATCGCGGTGGAAAGTATTCTGGACGCGCTGGACTATCGCTGTCTTGCGCCAGCGACACCCAGTGTACGTCGGATGCATCTGTATCAGATGTTCAAGGATACGATGCCGGTTCTGACAGCGGAAGCACTCTATCGTCACTACAGGCAGAATCCGCTTTCGGAATATGACAGAGCCACATGGGCGAAGGAATTTTTGCAGGATGACCATAGCCTTTGGGAGAAAACACCGGAGGAGCAGGAGTCGGAAGATCCATGGCCCCGTGTCGCCGAGCGGGTACAGACAGGGATGCAGACTGTGATGACAGAATCTGCGGCTGGCGGAGAGGCCATCACGGAGCAGCTGCGCATTGCAACCCAGTCTACCGACCACTATCGGGCGTTCTTGCGCCGCTTTGCGGTGCTGGGCGAGGAGATGGGTGTCGATGCAGACAGCTTTGACTATGGATACTATGCCTACGGTCTGCGGCATTATGGCAACCTGCCCCTGATCGAACCGCTGGAAACGCGTGAGGTCAAGCGTATTTCGGATTTTGTCATCGTGATCGATACCTCAATGTCTACCTCGGGTGCGCTCGTCCGGCAGTTCTTGTCCTATACCTATGGACTGCTTAAGGATACGGAAAACTTTTTCCGTCAGATCAATTTGTATATTTTACAGTGCGACGATCAGGTGCGCGCGGAAAAGCATATCACAAACACACGGGAACTGGCAGAATATATGGAGGATTTCACCCTCGTCGGGCAAAGTGCAACGGATTTTCGTCCGGCGTTTGCGCGTGTGGACGAGCTGCGGCAGAGCGGCGCGTTCCATAACCTGCGTGGTGTCCTCTATTTTACCGATGGCTTGGGCATTTATCCTGCAAAGCGTCCGCCGTATGAGGCGGCATTTGTGATGCTGGCAGATCAGGGATATCCGGAGCGCGTGCCGCCTTGGGGAATTCGTGTGGTCGTGGATGCAGATGAACTGGAAATGGAAGGAAAATTATGAATATCAAACAGGCAAAGCAGGAGATCATACACACCATTCGTGCCTATCTGGCACGAGATCCCTTTGGTGCATATCAGATCCCATCCGTGCGGCAGCGTCCCGTTCTGTTGATGGGACCTCCGGGAATTGGAAAGACACAGATCATGGAGCAGATCGCGGCAGAGACCGGAATTGGACTTGTGTCATATACCATCACGCACCACACAAGACAGAGTGCCTTGGGACTGCCCTATATCGAGCACCACACCTATGCAGGGAGGGAGTATGCCGTTACCTCTTATACCATGAGTGAGATTCTTGCCTCCGTGCATCAGCTGATGGAGCGCACTGGGGTCAGAGAAGGCATCCTCTTTTTGGACGAGATCAACTGTATTTCAGAGACGCTGACCCCGATGATGCTGCAATTTTTGCAGTGCAAGACCTTTGGAAACCAGAAGCTGCCTGAAGGCTGGATCATTGTTGCGGCAGGCAATCCGCCGGAATACAATAAATCTGTGCGTGAGTTCGATGTCGTAACGCTCGACCGCGTGCGCCGGATCGATGTACACGAAGATTTTTCCGTCTGGAAGGAATACGCCTATCAGCGCGGCTTGCATGGTGCGGTCATTTCCTATCTGGATATCCGCAAGGAAAATTTTTATCAGATCGAATCAGGTGCGGAGGGGATGCAGTTTGTGACCGCTCGCGGCTGGGAAGATTTGGCGGCACTGCTCACGGTATATGAATCACTCGACCTGCCTGTGGATCGTGAACTGATTGGGCAATATATCCAGCTGCCGCGCATCGCAAAGGATTTTGCCAACTATCTGGAACTTTACCGCAAGTATCAGCGTGCATACCGCGTGGACGAGATTCTTTCCGGACAGTGGGAGCCGGTGCGTGCCTCTGAGCTGAGGGCGGCACCATTCGACGAAAAATTGAGCGTTTTGGGTCTGCTGCTATCCCGTCTGGGTGAGCGTACACGCATTGCATGGCAGCAGGACGCGCTGACCGATGCGCTCTATGCAGATCTCACGCGCGTTAAAGGCGCGCTGACCACCACGGCGGTCGATCAGTCACTCACGACGATTCTGACCGAGCGTGGCAATGCACTTGCAGCAGGGCGTGAGGCTGGAACGCTTGATGGAGACAGCGCACGCAGGATACAGCAGGAAATGCAGATACTGGAGCAGTATCTGCATGAAGTACAGGGGGAACACGATCCGCAAACAGCATTCGCGCTTGTCAAAGAGCAGTTCGGCGCGCAGACTGAACGCCGCACACGGGCGATCACAGAGGCCGGACAGGGATTGGACAATGTATTCCGTTTCCTTGAGGAATCCGTTGGCGAGAGTCAGGAGATGGTCATGTTTGCAACCGAACTGACCGCAAATTTCTATACCGCATGGTATATTCAGAATTGCGGCTGTGAGGCATATTACAGACACAATCAGGCGATCCTGTTCGATGATGCCCAAAGCAGGATTTTGGACGAGATCGCACAAATGAAATCATAACATGCAGGAGAACATCAGAATGCAGCTATCCTTTGCCCCTTTGGAGGGTATTACAAATTATGCCTTCCGGCAAAGCCATGCAAAGTGGTTCGGTGCAGCAAACCGCTATTTTATTCCGTTCCTCGTACCCAACCAGACCTATAAATTTACATCGCGGGAAAAGAAAGACATTGCGCCTGAAAACAATCAGGGGCTGTGTGTTGTCCCCCAGCTTCTTACAAACCATGCAGAACAGTGCCTTTGGGCGATCGAGCAGCTCAATGCGCTTGGATACGCCGAGGTCAACTTAAATTTTGGCTGTCCATCGGGAACCGTGGTCGTCAAGCGCAAGGGGGCAGGCTTTCTTGCCGATTTGGATGCGCTCGATCGCTTTCTGGATACGGTATGCAATAGGTTTTCTGTATCGGTCAAGACACGGCTTGGCATAGAGGATGCACAGGAATTTGCCGCGATCCTTGCGATATACAATCGGTATCCGCTGACTGAGGTGATCATCCATGCACGGGTGCAGAAGGATCTCTATCAGGGGAAAGTGGATCATGAGGCGTTTTCGCAAGCACTGTCTGCCTGCAAGCATCCGGTTTGTTACAATGGAGATCTCTTTACCGCACAGGATGTTACAAAATTCTGCGCAGCGTTCCCTCATGTGGATCGGATCATGCTGGGACGCGGCTGGATCGCGAATCCCGACCTCGGAAACCAGATTCAGGGAAAAGGTGTTTTGGATTCGGTGCGAATACGCGGCTTCCATGACGAATTGTATGCGGTGTATCGGGAAACACTGTCAGGAGAAACACCGGTGCTCTTTAAGATGAAAGAATTGTGGCATTATCAGCATTGTTTGTTTGAAAACAGCGAAAAGATCCTCAAAAAGATCCGAAAAGCCAAGCATCTGTGGGAATATGAAGCGGCAGTGCAGGAAATGTTTGTGCGCCCGCTCGTGCCGGATGCCGGATACCGTGTTGTACGCTGACAGTTTTACCAATATTTCAATGGGTATTGGAAGAAGTGCGGTGGGGCATACTGCTTTTGAGGTGATGGATATGGAGCGCAAGAACGCAAGAGAAGGTGTCTTTGATCTTCTGCTGAGACAGGATGCCGAGGCTGCATCTTTTTATGCGGGCTGTACGCCTGAGCAGAAAGAAGCGATCCGCACGCAGGTGCATGCGATCACCACCCCACAAGAGATGCAGGCATTTGTTTCTCATTTGTCTAGCGCAGCACTGTAACAGAGAAGGCTGTCGGAATGTTCCGGCAGCCTTTTCCTTTTGGGGGATAGGAGTCGTTGGCTGGCAGAAGAATTTGTGTGGTTTTCATTTCTGAATAAATAAGATTTGCTTCGAGAAGCAGGAAAACGTGTCGTGGTCTCGCGACGGCGGGTGAAGTTTATGTTTGCACATACTGCGGAGGGATTGGAACGTCCGTAGGAGTTTCATTTCTGCTAAAAATGATTTGCTTCGAGAAGCAGAGAAACGTGTCGCGACCGCGCGACGGCGGCATAAGGGCTATAACCTTACGGTTCTTGCCC
>JAHHRO010000015.1 GCA_020025755.1 Butyricicoccus sp.
ATGACAATATCAATGTTGTGCCTGAGCGGATTGATATGAATGTTCATTATAAATCGCCTGACGGTAAAAGTTATATGGATATTCTAAGGCAGATGGAAGCTGACGGAAAGGTATCTACAAGAGGACTAAGGCAGGACGCTACTCTTTTTGATGAAATCATCATTGATGTGAATACGATGTACTTTGAGCGAAAAGGCGGTTATGAATATGCAAAAGAGTTTTATGCAGAAGCCTATCGTTTCATTGAAGAAAAGTTTGGGGCGGATAATGTTATCTCTGCTGTAATGCACGCTGATGAAATTAACCGAGCCGCAAGTGATGACTTGGGAAAAGATGTTTACCATTATCATCTGCACGCTGTTGTATTGCCTGTTGTAGAAAAAGAAATCTTATGGAGCAAGCGATGTAAAACTCCCGAACTTCGTGGAACGGTCAAGGAAGTTATCAATCAGATCAGCCACTCAAAGAAGTGGGCATCTGATATTCCCCTTACCGATGATGACGGAAATGCAATTCTACGCAAGAACGGTAAGCCGAAGTATCGTGCTTCATACAGCATCCTGCAAGACGAATTGTTTGAGCATATGAGCGAGCGAGGGTTCAAAGGTTTTCAGCGTGGCGAACTTGGCAGCACTTCCGAAAATCTAACTTCCTTGCAGTATCAGATTATGAAAGATAAGGAGCGATTGTCAGCCATTCAAGAAAAAATACAGAGTGAGCAGATAAAGTACAAGCCTGCACACAATGTCTTTCAAACCGTCAATGAGATTGATGAGATGGGGCAAAAAACCATTACAGGCAAAATAGCAATGTCTAAAGATGATTACTCAAAGCTGACCGCTCTTGCAAAAGAAGGGGTAACAAGCCGAGGGGAAATCAGAAACTTGCAGGATAGTGTCAAATACTATCGAGAGCGATATTATGACAGTACGACTGCTCTGGAAACAATGAAAAATCGATATAACGAGCTAAAAGAAAAGTGTAAGCCTTATCTTGAAGCTATGGAGCATTTCCCTGAACTTGTCAAAAGTTTTGTTGATAAGGTCAGGGAACTTTTTATTGTCAAAGAAGCACAGAAACAAGCTGAAAAAGAAGCAATGGAAAAAGCAAGACAGGAGCGTATCAAGGCTCACAAAAACAAGCGTGGTATGGAAAGATAACCATTTCCATTATACTCGCAACTTCATGACTTCTTGATATGTTGGAGTGGTGATTGTTGGGTGTTCTAAGTTGAATGCCCAGCAATCAAATTTTATAAAGGAGGAGCAGACTATATGACAAATAACAATTTTTCTTATGCTACACGCATAGGCAATACAACTTTTATTGTGAATGTAAAACAATCAGAAAGTGCGAAAAGGCCTTTAGATACGGTGTTTCAAGAGATATGCAGGCACGAAGTATTAGGCGATTTTTCAACGGATCAATCTTCAAATTTAGAAAAGTTACCGAAATCATCTTGACAAAGTCAATCCCGATGGCGCGGGTCGAGGGCAAAATCCAAGGCACATGTCCTTGGATTTTGAAGATTTGGGGTCGCTTTGCTCCAGACGAAACTGGCACAGAGACTTTTTTGACACGCTGATGAAATTTTATGGGTGAAATCATCGATGTAGCGTCATAATAAATATCGGCTGTTCACAAGGGAATATCCCTGTGCAGTGCTGTCCAATTTACATAAGGAAGATCAGGCATTTATCGCATATTCTAAAATATTTGAGTCATATGGCTTTCGGATGGATTGACTGAGTGTTGACTGGTCTTGCATCGTAACAGTAAATTGTGGCAATAACACGAATCCATGCAGCGCGGTGGTTGAAGGATCGAGGCGTTCTTTCATCAAAAAATTGTGTAGAAGATGGCTCCAAGCACTCCAGAACCTGCCATAACATAAATGGGATTGGGTTTCCATTTACGCAGGACAAAAAATGCCCCAAGAAAGATGATCAGGCTGGTGAAATTGAGTTGTAATGGGTCAGTGGGGAGTGTATGCTGGCCGTAGACAGCCATGATAAAGAGTGAGATCCCGGCAGAGGCGATCATGGCTACAACGGCTGGCCGCAGACCCGCGAGGATGCCCTGCACCATGCTCAAACCACGGAAACGGTAATAGACATAGGCAAGTGTCATGACGATGACACAGGAGGGGAAGACACAGCCGAGCGTAGAGACGATCGCGCCGAGAAGCCCTGCCGTCTGGATGCCAACGAAGGTTGCAGAGTTGATAGCAATGGGCCCTGGGGTCATCTCTGCAATGGCCATGATGTCGGCAAACTGTGTCATGGTCAGCCAGCCGTGGATGTCTACGACCTGACTTTGAATGAGCGGCATTGCGGCATAGCCGCCGCCAATGCTGAACAGTCCGATCTGACAGAAACTCCAAAACAGTTCAAAATAAATCATTTGCCATGCCCTGCCTTTCGCAGTTTTTCAGCGTATAGTGTATCCAGCGCACCGATTCCGCCGCAGACAAAAATGATAGCAATGATATTGACATGCAAGAAGCGTGCGGCAATAAAGGCACTGATCAGGACAGCAACAGGCAGGAAACGCTTTTGCTGTAGGACAGTTTTTGCCATATTGAGAACAACATCGAAGATCACGGCAGCAACGCCGCAGAGCATACCAGCCATCACCAGATTCATGATGGCATTTTGACGAAATGCCTGATAGAACAGGGAAATGACAGAGATGATGACAAGCGGCGGCAACACCGTGCCGAGTACGGTCAGCATTGCGCCTGCAAAGCCGGCAACATGATAGCCCACTAAGATAGAGGTGTTCACCGCGATCGCCCCTGGGGAGGACTGTGCAATGGCGATAAAATCCAGCATTTCCTGTTCTTCGATCCAGTGGAGTTCGTCGACAAATCGTTTGCGCATCAGAGGAACGATGACATAGCCGCCGCCAAAAGTACAGGCACTCAGTTTGAGTGTCGATAAAAATAATTGTTTGAATTTATGTCCGTTATTTTCCAACAGATCACGACCTTTCTATTCTCTCTACTCTAGTATAACGCCAAAAGCCGTTTATAAAAAGAAAATAATGCAAATCGACATAAGGTATCCGGCGGCACAACAGGGGGCGGCGTTTTTAGATTCCGCAGAGAGATGTGGCAGGCGTTTCCCTGTCAAGTCTGTGTAGGCAATATTGATCAATTTATCACACGGACAGGTGCAAAATTCGGGTGAAATTGCAGAAAATATGGCTTATTTGTACGCTGTAGATGCGCAAAGATTTACAAAACAATGATTTTATGATATGATAGTTCCCAGCACGAAAAAATAGAGTCTGTGCGTAAACCGTACAGATCCGATCGATCAAGGGGGAATGATCTTGCAAAAGAATAAATTATTTACGTTGGTTTTACCGGCGATCCTATGCACCGCACTTTGGGGCAGTGCCGCGCCCTGCATCAAGGTCGGCTACGAATTGTTTGGCATTGGTGGAAATTCTTTTTCCCAGCTCGTATTTGCAGGCTGGCGTTTTGCACTCGCCGGAGTGCTCACATTGGGCATCGCACTGCTTTTGGGCAGACGGCATATCCTGCCCAATCGCGGCAATATCAAGGCGATCCTGTCCATCTGTCTGTTTCAAAGCATGATCCAGTATGTGTGCTATTACATCGGACTTTCTCATACGACCGGAACTAAGGGTGCAATGCTTTCGGGCACACAGACCTTCTTTGCCATCCTGTTTGCCCATATCTTTTTGTCCAATGACAAGCTGACCGTACCAAAGTCCATTGGCTGTCTGATGGGATTTTCCGGTGTGGTGCTCCTGCAATTGGGCGGAGATTTTGGTGCTTTTTCTCTCATGGGAGACGGGTTGGTACTGCTTTCCGCCGCATCGGCTGGTATGGGTGCGCTGGTATCCCGTGTGATGTCTCCCAGACAGGATCCGGTGATCCTGACCGGATGGCAGCTGACCTTCGGCGGCCTGTTCCTGCTGGGACTTGGATATATGGGCGGCGGTTCGGTTGGGACGATCACCCTCAAGGGCAGCCTGCTGATGGTCTATCTCGTGATTTTGTCTTCCGCGGCATTCACGATCTGGACAGCACTGCTCAAGAAGTTTCCGGTGGGTAAGGTGACGCTGTATGGCTTTTTGATTCCGGTGTTCGGTGCGATCCTATCCGCGATCTTCCTTGCGGAGAAGAACTGGAATACGCAGAGTTGGTGCGCGCTCCTCTTGGTCAGTGCAGGCATCGCAGTTTCCAATTACACAGGAAAAGAAAGAAACCCGACAAAGGGTTCTGCATAAAAGCGAAAAAGCAGAGTATTGCACTCTGCTTTTTCTTTTGCGGTTAAATCAGTCCGGCAGCCATGGGCAGTCCAAGGCTGATGAATGGCACATAGGTGACAAGCAGCAGACCAAAGAGGATCGCCGCATAATACCAGAGCATATACGGCATGACCTTGGAAAGCGAGGTGTGCCCGACCTTGATGGAAACAAATAGGGTGTTGCCGACTGGTGGGGTAATATTGCCGATGCACAGGTTGTATACGAGAATGAGACCGAACTGTACCGGATGCATACCGAAAGACTGTACGACCGGCAGGAACAGTGGGGTAAAGATCAGGATCGCTGGAGTAACATCCATGAATGTGCCTGCGATCAGCAGGATCACGTTCATAATGAGCAGCAGGATGATGGGGTTCTGTGTGACACCCAGAAGTGCACCAGAGATCGCCTGTGGGATCTGCGTAAATGCCATGACCCAACCAAGGATGTTGGAGACACCGATCAGGAATACGACCATACCGCTCATCTTTGCGCTGTCCACAACGATCTTCCAGAAAGATTTCAGGGTGATATTGCGGTAGCAGATACCAAGGATCAACGCATAGACGACCGCGATGGCGGAGCCTTCGGTTGCAGTAAAGATGCCTTTGACGATGCCGCCAATGACAACAATGATCAGAGACAGGGCAGGCAGTGCACGCAGGGTAGCCATGCCGAGATTTTTCCAGTCGAACTTGCCTGGCATACCGGCGTAGCCCTTTTTCTTTGCGATCACAACTGCAACTGCGATACAGCACAGTGCCCAAATCAGCCCCGGAATATAACCGGCAAGGAACAATGCTGCAACAGAGGTACCGCCGGCTGCCAACGAGTAGGTGATGAGTGCGTTGGACGGCGGAATGAGCAGACCGGAGGGGGCAGATGCGCCGTTGGTTGCGGCACAGAGTGCCTTGTCATAGCCAAGTTCTTCTTCGCCCTGCTCGACCATGCTGCCGACTGCGGCAGCCGCAGCCGATGCCGAGCCGGAGATCGCGCCGAACAGTGCATTTGCACCGACATTGGTCACGAGCAGCGCACCGGGGAGTTTGCCCAAAAGTGCCATGACAAAATCAACCAGACGCTTTGCAATGCCGCCCTGATTCATGAGGTTCCCGGCAAGGATAAAGAACGGGATCGCAGTCAGGCTGAACTTGCTCATGCCAACAAAGATGCGCTGTGCGCCGGTGATAACGGAAACATCCAGCGGCACGGTCTGTAGAATGGCGATCAGGGAAGAAATACCGATCGAATAGGAGATCGGTACACCAACGACCAGCAGCAGCGCGAGTACGCCGATAATGATGAACAAAGATTGCATAGCCATCGCTTACACCGCCTCCTTGTCTGTCTGTTCTGTTTTGCAGATATCAATGATATTCAGGATGGTATAGATCATGTTGAGGATACCGCAGACCGGCAGTGCCACATAGAATACGCCCACAGCCACTCCCAGAGAGGAGGTCATCTGACCCATTGCAAGCTGGGAGATCTGAATGCCGCCATAGACCAGAATGATCGCCGAAAAGGCAAACGCAACGATTTCTGCAAAGATATTGAAAAACTTTTGCAGATTGGGCTTCATACGATCGACAAGGATCGGGATGTTCATATGTCCGCGCTCGCCGGTCACGAGGGAAGCACCAAACAGGCTAGCCCAAGCAAAAAGGTAAGAGACCAATTCTTCCGACCAGGTAGACGGATTTTTGAGCAGATAACGGGTGATGACCTGCCAGCAGGTCAGTACGACCATTGCAAGAAAGCTGACTCCAGCCAGAACATGCAGCAGCTGATCGAGTACCTTTCGTAATGTTTTCATACCAAGATGCCCTCCTTATGATTCGGCTGCCAGATACAATTCATTGTATTTCTGGATCGCGTCATAGATCGGCTTGAGCTCCGGCTGTGCCTTGAGCATGGACTGGTGCAGCGGCTCGCAAGCCTCCTGAAATGCTACGGTGTCCGGATACACGAACTGTACGCCCTGCTCGTTTGCAGCACGGTCTTTTGCCTTTTCGACTGCGGTGATCCACTCTTCGCGCTGCACTTTGTTGAGAAGCACAAAGCCCTCCTCGAAAATCTCGCGTTCTTCGGGTGAAAGTCCGTTCAGAAAAGCGAGATTGCCGATGAGGATATCCGGGATCATCTGGTGCATATCATAGGAGTAAAATTTGCAGACATCACCGTGACCGTTATCGGTCAGAGCCATCTCATTATTTTCTGCACCGTCAATGACCTTGGATTGCAGTGCCGTATATACTTCACCGAATCCCATTGGTGTTGCAGAGCCGCCAAGCAGACGCATCATTTCGACATTGGTGGGGGACTGCTGCACACGGATCTTGAGTCCCTTGAGGTCGGCAGGTGTGTTGATCGGCTTGTTGACGGTATAGAAATTACGCGTACCCGCATCGAGCCAAGTGACTGCTTCAAAACCAGCCTTTTGGGTGGATTTGAAAATGGGGTCAGTGATCGTGGGGTCATCCATGGTCGCATGGTACGCTTCGCTGCTGGAAAATAGATAGGGCAGATTGAACAAAGTATAATTTGAACTGAATGTCTCTAAGAGAGAGTTGCTGGCAACGCAGAAATTGATCGCGCCGGTTTGTGTCAGCTGAACCATCTCATTTTGGGAACCAAGCAGTTCACTTGGATAGACCTCTACATTATACTTATCGCCCAGTTTACTTTCAATGAATGACTCAAACTCTATAAGACCCAGATGGGTTGGGTGATTGGTAGATTGGTTATGTCCAATACGAATGATTTGCTGATGCTCTGACGCAGCAGGGGTGCTGCACCCGGCGAGAGAGCCGAGTGCAAGCACCGAGGTCAAGGTCAGTGCAATCAAGCGAAAGCTTTTTTTCATAAACTGTCCCTCTTTTTAATTACCTCTTTGAAAAAAACGAACTTATACGCCGGAGTATGCTGCGTAGCCGCCGTCGATCGGCAGGCAAACACCAGTGATGAAGCTTGCAGCCTGATTGTCTACAAGGAACAGGACAGAGCCAACCAGTTCTTCCAGTTCGCCGAAGCGGCCCATTGGAGTACCTGCAAGGATCTTTTCGGTGCGTGGGGTTGGTGTGCCATCCTCATGGAACAGCATGCCGCGGTTCTGGTTGCCGACAAAGAAACCTGGTGCGATCGCATTGACGCGGATTTTGGACTTTGCAAAGTGGGTTGCGAGCCACTGGGTAAAGTTGGTGATGGCAGCCTTTGCGCCGGAATATGCCGGGATCTTAGTCAGTGGGGTATATGCGTTCATAGAGGAGATGTTCAGAATGTTGCCGTCACGGTCGAGCATATCAGCTGCAAATACCTGACATGGCAGCAGTGTACCCATCCAGTTGAGTGCGAATACGAACTCTACACCAGACTGATCGAGGTCAAAGAAGGTCTTGCAATCCTTGATATCCTTTGCTTCGTGATGGTATTCATTGTCGGTGGTTGCACGCGGGTTGTTACCGCCTGCACCATTGATCAGGATATCGCAGGGGCCCAGATCCTTCAACACCTGTGTGTGTACGGCCTCCAGACTCTCCTTTTCCAGTACGTTGGTCTTGTATGCCTTTGCAACGCCACCCTCTGCGGTGATCTCATTTGCGATTGCCTGTGCGCTTTCCTCGTTGAGATCGAGCAGGGCAACCTTTGCGCCAGCGCGTGCCATTGCCTGTGCAAACATGCCGCAGATCGCGCCGCCTGCACCGGTTATAACGCAAACCTTACCAGTCAGATCCGTGCTCAGTACATTCTTTTTCATCATGATTCCTCCTGAAAAAATTTTTGGTTTCAAAAAAATTTCTTACTTGTTTGTCATCTTCTCGCATGCCTCAAACAGACCGTTGAGGTAGGTTGCGCCCAGTGCGCGGTCATAGAGACCATAGCCCGGCTTGCCTGCCTCGCCCCAGATCATACGGCCGTGGTCAGGACGTACATAGCCGTCAAAGCCAGTCTCTACCAGTGCGCGAACGATCTCGAACATATCCAGACTGCCGCAGTCAGAAAGGTGTGCGCGCTCCTCGAAAGATCCATCGTCCATGATCTTCACGTTGCGCATGTGCATAAAGCCGATACGTCCCATCTTGGAGTACTTGCGTACCATTGCAGGGATATCATTGGACTTTGCACAGCCGAGAGAACCAGTGCACAGGCACAGGCTGTTGGCAGGGGAATCGACGATCGACAAATAACGATCCAGATTTGCTTCGCAGGTAATTACGCGCGGCAGACCGAAGATCGGGTATGGCGGATCGTCCGGATGCAGTGCCATGGTCACATCGCAGGATTCTGCAACCGGAATGACCTTCTTGAGGAAGTATTCGATGTTCTTCCACAGACCTTCCTCGCCCAGCTCACCGTATGCGCGGATCAGATCGCGTACTTCTTCCTGAGAGTAGCTGGAATCCCAGCCCGGCAGATGGATGTCATCCTTGAGCGGATCGAGACCGCGCATCTGTTCCCAGTACATGACAAGGCTGGTGGAGCCGTCTGCTGCCTGCTTGTCCAGCTGGGTACGGGTCCAGTCGAATACGGGCATGAAATTGTAGGTAACGCACTTGACGCCATACTTTGCACAGCGGCGGATATTTTCGCAGTATGCTTCGATATGTGCATCGCGCTTGTCAGTACCCAGCTTGATGTCCTCGGAAACCGGAATGGACTCGACTACATCGAATACCAGACCGTTTGCCTCACACTGCTCCTTGAGCTGGCGCAGGCTTTCCTCCGGCCAAACTTCGCCCGGCTTCACATCATATACGGCTGTAACGATAGAGCGCATCCCTGGGATCTGGGAAATATACTGCAGAGAGATCGGATCTTCTGCACCATACCAACGGAAAGAAAGTTTCATAATCAAATATCCTCCTAAAATTAATCTAAACCAATATAGTTCCAAACATTGTTGAAACAAATGTCCGCTACGATCGCGCCGATGGTATCATAATCGGCAGGTGCCATGCCCTTGTCGATCCAGCTGCCGATCACTTCGCACAGGATACGGCGGAAGTATTCATGGCGCGGATAGGACAGGAAAGAGCGGCTGTCGGTCAGCATACCAACAAAGCGGCTCAGTACGCCAATGCTTGCAAGGGACTTGAGCTGCGCGGTCATGCCATCATAGTGGTCATTGAACCACCATGCAGAACCGAACTGGATCTTGCCTGCGGTGCTGGCATCCTGAAAACAGCCAGCAGCAGCAGCCAGCTTGTCATTGTCCACAGCGTTGAGCGTGTACAGGATGGTGCGCGGCAGTGCGTCGCGTACTGCCATACGATCGAGCAGAGCAGCAAGAGAAGCCGCCGGGATTGGGTCGCCGATGGAATCGCAGCCGATATCTGCACCAAGCGCACGGAAACGCTGGGTGTTGAGATTGCGGATCGCGCCCAGATGCAGCTGCATCGTGAAGCCATGCTTGGTATAAAGACCGCCAAGGAAGTCCATGAAGAAGGACTGGTAAGCTGCAATTTCATAGTCGAGCATGCTTTCGCCTGCGATCGCCTTGCGCAGTGCTTCTTCGGCTGCGCCCTCGTCCCAAACGGTAAAGTCCGGAGAACCGAAGGAATGGTCAGACAGACGGCAGCCGCATTCTGCAAAGTATGCAACGCGTTTTTCCAGTGCCTGCTGGATATCCGCAAGGGTCTGGATCTGGATATTGGTCACGTCACCGAGCTGCTTGAGGTATGCAGGGTAATCAGGCTTATCTACATGCAGGATACGGTCGGGGCGGAAGGTGGGCAGCACCTTAGTGGAGAAGCTGCTGTCCTGTGCGAGCAGCTTGTGATACTGGAGATCATCGATCGGGTCATCGGTGGTACACAGTGCACGGACATTGCTTTCGGTGATGAGTGCGCGTGCCGCACCTGCAGGGCTTTGCAGCTTCTTATTGGCAGCTGTCCAGATCTCGTCTGCGCTTTGGGCATTGAGCAGGGTGTCGATGCCAAAATAGCGTTTGAGCTCCAGATGAGACCAATGATAGATCGGATTGCCGATCAGTGTAGGCATCACCTGTGCAAAGCGATCGAATTTTTCGCGGAACGATGCATCACCGGTCACATATTTTTCGGGTACGCCGTTTGCGCGCATGACACGCCACTTGTAGTGGTCGCCTGCGAGCCAAGCCTCGCCGATATCAGAAAACTGCTTGTTTTCATAGATCTCTTTGGGGCTGAGGTGGCAATGGTAATCAAAAATCGGCATCTTTTCCGCGTAATTGTGGTAAAGTATGCGTGCAGGTTCACTGGTGAGAAGAAAATCTTCCTGAATAAAGCTCTGCATTCGGTTCAACCTCCCAGTCATAATGTGCAGTGTTTCGGAACATGGCATTCCGTTTCGATGATCTAAGTATACTGCTTTTTTTACCGAATTTCGAGGTATATCTTGCTTGAAATCTGGTGTAACTTGCGATATAATATAATTATGCACAAGAAAGAAGGTGTGAAATTGGCAAAAATGCACAATGATGTCTTTACGCTCCGCCAGACGATGGAGCGTCCCGATTTTGAATGTTATCATTACTACAATGCTGTGCCGCCCCAACTCAATTTCCATGAACATGAGTTCTATGAGGTATTTTTCCTTTTATCCGGTGATGTATCCTATGTGATCGAGGGTCGTACCTATCAGCTGCGCCCGGGAGATATTTTGCTCACGGATAACCGAGATATCCATAAAGCGATCGTCCAGCCGGGAAAGCCTTATGAACGATTCATTATTTGGGTGCAGCCGTCTTTTCTGGAGTATATCATGCTCTTTGGTGCAGATCTTGCGGCTTGCTTTACGGATGCCAGCCAGAAAAGGTATAAGCTCATTCGACCGGACAGCGATGTGTTGACCCATCTGCGTGCAATCTGCCAAAAGATGCTCCGCACCCGTGACGAGAAGGCATTTGGCGGCGCGACCTTATCTTATGTGTACCTGATTGAATTTCTGGTCTATCTCAACCGTGCATACTTTGCAACCTCGGAGGAAATTCGGAGAGACGTCACAGAGAACGAGAAGATCAACGAGATCGTTGCGTATATCAATGAAAATCTGGCAGAGAATCTTGCACTTGACCGCGTTGCGGAAACCTTCTATATCAGTAAATCCTACTTGTCACATCAGTTCAAAGCCTATACAGGAATGACACTCTATCAGTTCATTATCAAAAAACGCGTGACTGTCGCGCGCAATATGCTTCGGGAAGGGACGCCTGTCATGGATGCCTGCATGAAGTGCGGATTCAATGACTACTCCAATTTTTTAAAAGCATTCAAGCGAGAGTTTGGAAGAAGTCCAAAGGATTTCATGAAACGGGATGGCTGGAGCGGGAGACCTTTATAGTATGCTGAATCTTTCTGAAAACCCTGCATGGAAAAGATTGGAGAATGGATCGCAAGCCGACCCAAGAAATCTCTCGGCAGAGTGATATGAAGTTTCAAGTGGAGTGGCGCAGCGTCAGCGGTGCTGCTCCTGTTCTATTAGGCAGAGCGATGCGTCATAAGCTGGGTACACCTATAAAAAAGATGCTTCATGCATCAGAACAAGATAGACCCGATGTCCAACAAAAAAGAAAAGAGTGGGAAAATATAGTTTCTGCGGCAGATCCAACTCATCTGGTTTCTTGCTTCTCGATACTGTTTTTACAAATTGCCCCAGCTCCGTCTTTTAGACATAATGATACCCCTTGATGTAGTACATTTATTATCCTACATTAAGGGGTATTTTGTCATTGTTCGTTTTTACTGGATCGGTTCAAAGATCACTGGCTTGGGGTCGTTTCATCCTGCTTATTTTCTGGTGGGTACGACTTCCAGCCAATAGCCGTCTGGATCGCTGATGAAGTAGATACCCATTTTCGGGTTTTCAAAGCAGATACAGTCCATTTCCTTGTGCTTTGCATAGGCTGCATCATAGTCATCCACACGGAACGCAAGATGGAATTCGTTGTCACCCAAGTTGTAATCGCGCTCCCAGTCGCGCAGCCAGGTCAGTTCGAGCTGGAAGGGGGAGACCCCGTCGCCCAGATAGACGATGATGAAGGAGCCGTCCTCTGCGTTGATGCGCCGCTGTTCGGTCAGACCCAGCGCATCTTCATAGAACTTCAGAGAACGCTCCAAATTGCGCACATTGTAGTTGGTGTGATAAAATGAAAACTGCATATAAATACGCCTCCTGAGACAAATATATTGTTACAATAACATATTGGAGCGCAAAAGACAAGTTATCGTTTACATTATGTCGGCAGTTTGCTATACTATATCTGTATAATTATATGCAAAGGGGGGACTTTGCTTTGGATAAGAGACTGAAAAAATTATTACAGCCAAGCTATCAGGCCTATTTTTGGGTTTTCCTGCTGTTTGCTGTGGCATGTGCTTATATTTCTCTGCCGATCGCCGTGATCGGTATCACGCTTGATGGATTCCTGTTCCTGGTGTATCACTATCAGGAGCGCGCCCGTCGGCGGGACATCATTAAATATATGCAGCAGATGACGCTGTCCGTTGGCGATGCGAAGCATGCATCTATCACACATTTTCCAATGCCGGTCGTGATCGTGCAGGCTGCTACAGGGCAGATCATCTGGACGAACGATGCGTTTTCCGAGAGCACAGGGCTGTTCGATGCGGCACTCAGCGATAAACTTACAGATATCGCGCCTGATTTTGATACCCATTGGCTGGTGGAAGGCAAGCCGCAGTATCCGGGCGAGGTGCGGATCGGTCAAAATGTATTCTGGGTATTTGGCAACCTGCTGTCTACGGATGAGGCACAGGCAGATGAAGTACTCATGCTCATTTATTTTGTACCCTGCACCGAGCTGATCGAAATGCGCGATGCATACAGCCGCAGCCGTCCTGTAGTTGCCATTATTTCCATTGATAACTATGAAGAACTAATCAAAGAGGCAACCGATCTGGAGAAGTCCAGCCTGATGGCGGATATCAACCGGAAAATCGGAGAATGGACGCAGGATAGTCAGGCACTCCTGCGCAAATATGACCGCGACAAGTATATTTTCGTGCTGGAAGAAGCGCAATTTGAAAAGCTGCAACAGAAGAAATTCAGCGTACTGCAAGATGTGCGCAGTATCCAAAGCCGCGCCGGTATCGTTGCAACGCTGTCCATCGGCATTGGTAAGGACGGTGAAAGCTACGAGGAAAACTGGCGCAATGCAGGGGTCGCGCTCGATATGGCACTCTCACGCGGCGGCGATCAGGCGGTCATCAAGACACGCTATAACTTTGACTTTTTTGGTGGCTTGTCCAAGGAGCTGGAGAAGCGCACCAAGGTCAAGTCCCGTGTGGTTGCCAATGCACTCGTGCAGCTTATTCGAGATTCTTCTCAGGTCATGATCATGGGGCATAAAATGAGCGATATGGATGCGTTCGGTGCGGCTGTCGGTATGGCTTGTGCCGTGCGTCATCGTGAAAAACCGGTACATATCGTCATCAATCAGGACAAGACCATGGCGCATGATCTTGTGGAAAAGGTCAAGGCAGTGCCGGAGTATGAAGATCTGCTCATTTCACCAGACGAAGCAATGGTGCAGTGCGACTTCAATACCCTGCTCATCGTCGTAGACACCAACCGACCCGATTATGTAGAGTCCCAGCCGCTTCTGGAATCCATCAACAAGGTGGCGGTCATCGATCATCACCGGCGTGCGGCAAGCTATATCGAAAATTTCGCACTCAATCTGCATGAGCCCTATGCATCCTCGACCTGTGAGCTTGTGAGCGAGATGCTGCAATATATGGTGCCGACCAGCGATATCCTGAAGATCGAGGCAGAATGTATGCTGGCTGGCCTGTATCTCGATACCAAGGGTTTTTCGGTCAAGACCGGCGTGCGTACCTTTGAGGCGGCAGCTTATCTCAAGCGTGCCGGTGCAGATATGAGTGAGGTCATGAAGCTGTTCCAGTCGAACTTTGATGAATATATCGCACAGCAGCGCATCATTACAAACGCCAAGGACTGCGGAGAAGGCATCGTGCTTGCAGTCACATCGGAAAATGTGGACCGCATTACCGCGGCAAAGGCGGCAGACTGTCTGCTCAAAATCAATGGTGTCAATGCATCCGTTGTCGTGTTCCGCTGTGGGGATGACGTGCTGGTATCTGCACGCTCCAACGGAACGGTCAATGTACAGCTCATCATGGAGCATCTGGGCGGCGGCGGCAATCACTCGTCGGCAGGTGCGCAGATCATGCATGGCTCGGTGCAGGAAGTCAAGGTCGATGTGGAAAATGCCATCCGTCGCTATCAGGAAAGTGATGACAGCGACAACTAGGGCGTATCTGATTTTCAGATAGCCCCTGAATTTGGTTATAACCTATTTTTAGAATATAACAGTTATTTCAAAACTACGGAGGAAGTTTACCATGAAAGTAATTCTCAAGGCAGATGTAAAGGGTCAGGGCAAAAAGGGCGAAATGATCGAGGTCAGCGAAGGATATGGAAGAAATTTCCTGCTGCCGCGCGGTCTGGCAGTCGTTGCCAATGCGGACAATATGAACCTCAAGCGTCAGGCAGATGAAGCAGCTGCACATCGCGCAGCAGTGGAAAAGGCAGCGGCTGAGGAGTATGCTGCAAAACTCAAGGAGGTCCGTGTCAAGGTTTCCGCAAAGGGCGGCTCGGGCGGCAGGCTGTTTGGTGCAGTGACTGCAAAGGAAGTATCCGAGTGTCTCAAAAAGCAGCATGGCATGGATATCCAGAAGAACAAGATCGTCATGGAACAGATCAAGACCTTTGGCACAACCATCGTAAAGGCAAAGCTGTATCCTGAGATCGTTGCAGAGATCACAGTAGACGTTGTAGAAGCATAATCCCAGAAAGGAAGGAAATACTGTGGCAGATGAACTGCTGGCAAAGCAATTGCCGCAGAGCCTGGAGGCAGAGCAGGCTGTGATCGGCTCTATGCTGATCGACCCTGCATGCATTGCAGAGGTCATCGAACTGCTCCGTCCGGAAGATTTTTATGCGGAGGAGCATCAGCGCATTTTTGAAACGGTATACTCCATGTTCAACAGTGCGCTCAAGATCGATCCGGTCACGGTGCTCGACCGCCTGAAGGCGCAGGGCTATTACGATGAGGCTGGTGGACGTGCGTACCTCATGCAGCTGATGGAGGTGACACCGACCTCGGCAAACGTGAAGGAATATGCGGCCATTGTGCGGGATAAGAGTATGCTGCGTGCCATCGCAGAGGTGGCTGGTGAGATCCAGACGCTCGCCTTTACCGGAGCCGGTACGGCATCTGAGATCGCAGAGCTTGCAGAGCAGAAGATCTATAATGTCCGGCAGGGCAGAGAGATCAAAGGGCTCTCGCATATCAAGTCGGTCATTATGGATCTCTATGCGCAGCTCGATGAGCGCAGCCGTTCAGACAGCGATATCCCCGGCATCTCGACGGGATTCCGCGAACTCGATCAGGCATTGACCGGACTCAATAAGTCCGACCTCATTCTGGTGGCAGCGCGTCCTGGTATGGGTAAGACGGCATTTGCGCTCAATCTCGCGCTCAATGCCGCAAAGGCATCGGAAAAGGATGTGGCTGTGTTTCAGCTGGAAATGAGTAAGGATCAGATCGCCTCACGCTTTCTGACCAGTGAGGCACTTCTGGACTCCCATAAACTTAAAACTGGTAATTTGGGACAGGATGACTGGATCAAGATCGCGCGCGCGACCAGTGTGCTGGCAAAGACCCACATCTATGTGGACGATAATCCGGCGATCACGGTTGCGGAGATCAAGGCAAAATGCCGTCGGTTGGGAGAAAGTCTGGGGCTCATTGTCATCGACTATATCCAGCTGATGCAGACGGGTGGAAAACGCAGCGAAAATCGTGTGCAGGAGGTCGCAGAGATCTCCAGAAGTCTCAAGATCATGGCGAAAGAGCTGAATGTTCCAGTCGTTTGCCTGTCGCAGCTTTCGCGTGCGGTCGAGCAGCGTGCAGATAAACGGCCGATGCTGTCTGACCTGCGTGAGTCGGGCGCGATCGAGCAGGATGCAGACATCGTTATGTTTATTTATCGTGACGACTATTACGATGCGGAAAGCGACGATAAAAACGTTGCAGAGATCATCATTGCGAAAAACCGTCATGGTGCAACCACAACGGTTCAGCTGCAATGGATTGGGCAGTATACTACATTCTCGTCGAGGGATCGGATCCACACATGAACTTTGTAAAGGTCACGGAAAAGACCATCCGCCAGTATGATATGCTCACAGAGGGGCAGGCGGTGCTCGTCGCGCTCTCGGGCGGTGCAGATTCCGTTGCGCTCCTGCTTGTTCTGCGTGAGTTGGGGTACAAGGTACACGCCTACCACCTCAATCACTGCCTGCGTGCAGGGGAAGCCGAGCGGGATGAAACATTTGTCCACAGCCTGTGCAAAAGGCTGGAGATCCCCTGCCAAATTGAGCGCGCAGATGTGCAGCAGTATGCGACGCAGATGGGGCAAAGCGTGGAGACGGCGGCGCGGAAACTGCGCTATGAACGGCTGGAGCAATGTGCGGTAAAGCTTGGCATCACACGCATTGCAACCGCACACACCGCAGACGACAATCTGGAAACCATGCTGTTTCATCTGGCTCGGGGCACGGGAGCCAAGGGAATGACAGGCATTCCACCTGTGCGTGGGCGGATCGTCCGCCCGCTTTGGCATGCCGTCCGTGCGGAGATCGAAGCCTATCTGTATGACTGTAAGCAGCAGTTCGTGACGGACAGCTCCAATCTGACGCTCGATTATACACGCAATCGGATCCGCCATCAGGTTGTGCCTGTTTTGCGTGCGGTGAATCCGCATTGCGCAGCCGCGGCGGCTCGTCTGGCAGAACAGCTTCGAGAGGATGACAACACACTGAATCTGATGGCACAGCAGGCACTTACAAAAGGCAGGACGGAAAACGGTATCGCACTTTCCGCGTTCGACACGTTTCCGGCAGTTCGTGGGCGTATGATGATACAGATGCTTACCCACGCAGGAGTACCCATGCAGCAGATCTCTGCAAAGCATATCAGACAGCTGACCGCGCTCTTAGCATCTGACGGTGATTGCAGCTGTCATCTGCCAGCAGGATTTCGCGCGTATCGGGAACAGGGCTGTCTGCGCATCGTATTTGAACCGGAACGCCTGCCCATTGCTCTGTTTGATGGGTTCTGTGAGCCGCTCTGGGATACTTCGACAAGGCTTACGATAATTCGCAAAAAACCGGAAGAAGTTTTTCGCAAAACATGCGATACTTTTCTGGCAGATTGTGGTACAATAAATCTTGGTACGCTGACAGCGCGCACAGCAGCCCCACAAGATCGGCTGTGGCTTGCAGGAACGCGCGGTTTTCGTCAGCTCAAACGCATTTTTGCCGATCGCCATATCCCACCCTCCGTGCAGAATCGGCTGGCGGTCATCGCAGATGATCGCGGCATCATTGCAGTGCAGTCGGTGGGTGTGGATCTAAGCCGTGTTCCATGCGGCAGCAACATATTAGAAATCCGTTTTGAGGGGTTGTAAGACATGATGGAACAAGATATTCAGGAAGTATTATATTCTGAGCAGCAGCTGGCGGAGAAGGTCGCTGAGCTGGGTGAACGCATCAGCAAGGATTATGCCGATAAGAACCCATTGATCGTAAGTGTACTCAAGGGTTCCTATGTTTTTATGGCAGATCTGACGCGCAAGATTACCATTCCATGTAACATTGACTTTATGGCTGTGTCGAGTTATGGTGCAGGCACCAAGACAACAGGGGAAGTGCAGATCATCAAGGATATTGGAAGCAAGATCGATGGCCGCCATCTCGTGATCGTGGAGGATATCCTCGATTCCGGTGTGACCCTCAGCTTCCTCATCAAGATCCTGAGAGCACGCGGCGCAGCCTCCATTCGTCTGTGTACGCTCCTCTCCAAGCCCGAGCGTCATAAAGTGGAGGTTCCCATTGATTATCTGGGATTTGAGATTCCGGATGCATTTGTAGTCGGCTATGGTCTGGACTACGCAGAGAAATATCGCAATCTGCCGTATATCGGCATTTTGAAGCCTGCCGTTTATGGCGGGGAATAAAAAGGTATCCGAACGGATACCAACAAGAAAGGAGAGTTGGAAACCGATTTGAAAGGGAAAATGAAAGGCTTCGGTCTGTATCTTATCATTATCCTCCTGCTGCTGAGTGCCGTCAGCTACATGCTGAGCATGGGAAGCAAAAATCAGGAGGTACAGTATTCTGATGTCGTTTCCATGTTTGAACAGGAGCAGGTACAGGCGTTTGAATATAACGACGGCACGCTCAATTTGATTTTGAATGATGGAAAAAACAGTAAGGTTACCGCAAAGGTTCCCTATTTGAATGTATTCTACAGCGATCTGGGAGAGCTGATCGACGAACAGCGTGAAAAGGGCATTCTGAAAGAATATACCTACAAAACGGTGGAAATGCCGTGGTGGACGAGTTTTGTGCCTTATCTCATTGTGCTGGTGCTCTTTGGTCTGCTCTGGTACTTTATGATGAACAAGCAGGGGGGCGGCGGCGGAAACCCCATGCAGTTTGGCCGTGCGCGTGTGAAAATGGCAAGCGATGACAAGAAAAAGGTCACGTTTGACGACGTAGCAGGTGCAGATGAGGAAAAGGCAGAGCTGCAGGAGATCGTCGAGTTCCTGAAAAACCCACGCAAGTTCATTGATATTGGCGCGCGTATCCCCAAGGGCGTTCTGCTTGTAGGCCCTCCGGGAACCGGTAAGACTTTGATCGCAAAGGCAGTCGCTGGTGAGGCAGGCGTACCGTTCCTGTCCATCTCCGGTTCGGACTTCGTTGAGTTGTATGTCGGTGTCGGTGCATCGCGTGTGCGTGACCTCTTTGAACAGGCAAAGAAAAATGCACCTGCAATCGTATTCATCGACGAGATCGACGCCGTAGGCAGACAGCGCGGCGCAGGTCTTGGCGGCGGACATGACGAACGTGAGCAGACACTCAACCAGCTGCTCGTTGAAATGGATGGTTTTGGTGCGAATGAGGGCGTTATCGTCATTGCGGCAACCAACCGTAAGGATATTCTGGATAATGCATTGCTGCGCCCAGGTCGTTTTGACCGGCAGGTTTATGTTGGTGCACCGGATGTGGTCGGCCGTGAGGCGATCCTCAAGGTACATGCACGCGGCAAGCAATTCGATCCTGATGTGAATTTCAAGTCCATCGCAAAGACAACGACTGGATTTACAGGCGCAGATCTCGAGAACCTGCTCAATGAGGCAGCACTTCTCGCGGCACGCCGCAATAAGAAGTTCATTACCACAGAGGAGATCGAGCAGTCCCTGCTCAAGGTCGTTATGGGTGTGGAGAAGCGCACGCGTATCGTCAATGAGGAGGATCAGAAGCTGACCGCGTACCATGAAGCAGGTCACGCGATCGCATTCCATGTATTGCCGACACAGGACCCCGTACACCATGTGACCATCATTCCAAGATCCAATGGCGCAGGCGGCTTTACGATGCCGCTTCCCAAGGAAGACAATGCGTACCGCACCCGACGTTATATGGAGGAGCATTTGATCGTCTGCCTCGCAGGACGTGTGGCAGAGGAAATGTTCATGGATGATGTCAGCACAGGTGCGTATGGTGATATCAAGCAGGCAACGGCAATGGCACGCGCAATGGTCATCAACTATGGTTTCAGCGATAAGATCGGGCCGGTGGACTATGATCCACAGGGTGGAGAGATCTTCCTCGGACGAGATTTTGCAGCAGGCAAGGGCTATTCCGATGCCAAGGCTGCCGAGATCGATGAGGAGATCCATCGTCTGATCCAGGAGGCCAATACACGCTGCCGCAAGCTGCTGGAAGAAAATCGCGAGCAGATGGTGCGCGTTGCAGAGTATCTGCGCCGCAACGAGACCATTGACGGCGATGTATTCCGCAAGCTGTATGACGGCGAGGATGTGCCGGATCGCGAAGCACCGTCTGAAAACGAATTGCGCGGTGCACATGTCGATGTGACGATCAAGGAAGATAAGGAAGAAGTACTGGAAACAGGAAAGGATCTTCCATCTGATCCGACCGCACAGGCTCCCGTTCCGACGCAGGATCTGCCAGAGGTGCAAAGCACAGATGAGGCAGAAGCCAAGCAAGATAGGAACAAATAAATGAAATGAATAAGACCGCATCGCTGATTTTTGGGATCAGAATGAGATGCGGTCTTTTCTCTTGGGGGAAATGGGGTTCTGGTACGGACGTAAGATATGGTTTGAATTGAACGATCCCGTCAGGATTTCCATATATGCACAAAAAAATATAGACACGATGTACAAAAATATTACAATATGCCGTTTGAAATAGGAACTATTCTATGATATGATAAGTGAGATCAAAGACAGATGTACTTGTGGGGTGGACAAAATATGGAAAACGAACCCAAATATTATCTGGTAGAGCGCACGCTTTTGCCGGAAGTGTTCCAGAAGGTTGCGCAGGCGAATGCCGCGCTCAAGGCTGGCTGCGTCCGCACGGCAAGTGAAGCGGCACAGAGTGTAGGCTTGTCCAGATCGGCATACTATAAGTATAAGGACGGCATCCGCCCGTTTTATGAGGCGGTACATGACCGTATCATTACCTTTCATCTGATGCTCTCTGACAGACCAGGGGTACTGTCCAGTATTTTGGGACTGTTTGCCCGCGTTGGAGCAAACCTTTTGACCATCAATCAGAGTATCCCAATGAGTGGACAGGCTGCTGTTACCATTGCAGCCCGTACAGATGAAATGAAGTGTACCGTTGATATATTGATGCAGCGTGCAGAGGCACTGGAGGGTGTTCTGCATATTGAAGTGGTAGCAAGTGAGTAAGTTGAGTAAGGGAGGATCACATTATGTTGAAGGTTGCCGTGTTGGGGCATGGGACGGTCGGTTCGGGTGTGTATGAGGTATTTGAAAAAAATGCCGCACAGATCGCACACACGGTCGGAGAGCCTGTAGAAGTCAAATATGTTCTGGATCTGCGTGCGTTTCCAGAACTTCACTATGCAGATAAATTTGTGACACAGTTTGAAATCATTGAAAATGATCCGGAAATTCTGGTAGTCGCTGAGGTAATGGGCGGTGTTGGCGCGGCGTATGAATTTAGCAAACGCTGCCTGCGTGCCGGAAAAAGTGTATGCACCTCCAACAAGGAACTGGTCGCAGCGCACGGCGAAGAGCTGCTCGCGATCGCGAAGGCGCATAATGTAAATTATCTCTTTGAGGCATCGGTGGGCGGCGGCATCCCGCTCATTCGTCCCATGATCCAGTGCCTTGCGGCAAATCAGTTACAGGAGATCTGCGGCATCCTCAACGGAACAACCAATTATATCCTGACAGAAATGATCCGGAAGGGAGTCTCTTTTGCTGATGCGCTCGCTGAGGCACAGCACCGCGGCTATGCGGAAAAAGATCCGACCGCAGATATCGAGGGACAGGATGCATGTCGTAAGATCTGTATTCTGGCAGATCTGGCTTTTGGGGATAAGATCGATCCCGAGACGGTTCCCTGTGAAGGCATCACCCATATCACGCTGGAGGATGCAGCGGCTGCCCGCCGGATGGGATATGCCATCAAGCTCATTGGGCGTGCCAAGCGCACGGAGGCTGGAAAGGTCTATGCCTGTGTTGCGCCGCACCTTATCCATGAAACCAATCCGCTTGCAAGCGTGGAAGGGGTATTCAATGGGATTCAGGTGACCGGAGATATGGTCGGTGAGGTCATGTTCTATGGACGTGGCGCAGGAAAGCATGCAACGGCTTCTGCGGTCGCTGCCGATATGATGGATGCCCTCCTGCACCGCGAGAAACGCCGCCCGATCGAGTGGGGCGATGGCTCGCAAAAGCTGCTGCTGCCGCTTGATGATCTTGCAAGCGCATGGTATGTGCGCGGCGAGGTGGACGATGCGCTCGCTGTCTGCAAGACGGAGGGGGCGGCAATTACCGTCCCGATGACCGCGGCGGAACGAAACGCCAAGCTGCCGCACGCAGAGGGTGCGATGCGCGTACTGTAAGGATATAGGAGGACGATAGACATGGGTGTTCGCGTAAAAGTACCAGCAACTAGCGCAAATATGGGCTCGGGCTATGACAGCATAGGGATCGCGCTCGATCTTTATAATATCATCACGCTGGAGGAGAGCGACCATATTGATATCACAGATCTGAATGGACAAAAAATTCCAACAAATGACACAAATCTTATTTACCAATGCGCAAAAAAGGTGTATGATATTTGTGGAAAGTCGCTCTCTGGACTGAGGATCACAGAGGATTGTGCCATTCCGCAGACGCGTGGACTCGGTTCGTCCTCAGCCTGCACGGTTGCAGGCATTCTGGGCGCAAATGCGCTTCTTGGAGATCCGCTTTCTCAAGAAAATATGATTGATCTGGCAGCCTCGATTGAGGGGCATCCGGATAATTCCACACCGGCGATTTTGGGCGGCTTCTGTGTCGCTCTGTTGGAATACGGCAAGGTGTGGAGTGTGCGTGTACCGATGAACGGTACGGTCGATTTTATTACATTTATTCCCGATTTTGAACTTTCAACAGAAAAGGCACGCGCCGCGCTCCCCAAGCAGGTTGCACACCATGATGCAGTCTTCAATCTGGCACGCGCGGCACTGCTGGCAGGTTCTCTTGTCACGGGAAAGCTGGAGAATGTTGGCGTGGCAGTGGGCGACTGCCTGCATCAGCCCTATCGCTTTGGATTGATTCCGGACGGCGCGGAGGTCGTTCATGCAGCAAAGTGCATGGGTGCGCTGGGGGCATTTATCTCCGGTGCCGGACCTTCCATCATCGCGGTGGTGGATTCTGCGGATAAAACCTATTTATCCCGCGCGCAGATGTACTGCCAGCAGCATTTCCCACACTGGAAGCCCATTCGCCTGACCTGCGATGAGGTCGGGGCAGTGGTGGAACGCTTCGAATGATTTCAGCATGGTAAGGATTGGTCGTGATCAGTCCCGAAGGAGGATATAAAGAAAATGAGCTTAGTTGTACAGAAGTTTGGCGGCACATCGGTCGCAAATACCGAACGCTTGCAAAACGTTGCGGATATCGTCACTTCTACTTATAAAGCAGGCAATCAGGTCGTAGTTGTTGTATCAGCACAGGGGGATACGACCGATGATTTCATCGAAAAGGCGGCGCAGCTCAATGACCGCCCGTCCAAGCGTGAAATGGATGTGCTGCTGTCAGCAGGAGAGCAGATCTCTATGGCACTGCTCGCCATGGCGATCCAGAAGCTGGGGTATCCCGTCATTTCTCTCACGGGCTGGCAGGCTGGGATCGAGACCGATATCAACTATTCGGAGGCAAGGATCCGCAATGTGACCGGAGAACGCATCCGTTCGGAACTCGACCGCAATCGCATCGTGATCGTTGCAGGGTTTCAGGGCATCAATAAGCAGGACGATGTTACGACGCTTGGCCGCGGCGGTTCTGATACAACGGCGGTGGCAATCGCAGCTGCGCTTGGCGCAGACCTGTGCCAGATCTATACCGATGTAGACGGCGTGTATACGGCAGATCCGCGCATGGTCAAGGGGGCACGAAAGCTGGAAGCCATTACCTATGATGAAATGCTTGAACTTGCAACACTTGGCGCACAGGTGCTGCATAACCGTTCGGTCGAAATGGCGAAAAAATATAATGTAGATTTGGAAGTTGTATCCAGCTTTACGCGCAATCCGGGTACCAAAGTCAAGGAGGGTTCTGACATGGAGAAGATGAATGTAAGCGGTGTAGCTCGCGATAATAACTGTGCACGCGTAGCACTGATCAATCTGCCGGATGAGCCGGGTGTTGCATTCAGGGTGTTCTCGCTGCTGGCAAAGCATAAGATCAATATCGATATCATTCTGCAGGCAGTCGGTCAGAAGGGACGCAAGTCGATCTCCTTCACCATTCCGGAGGACAAGGCAGACGAAGTGGGACAGATCCTCAATCAGAATAAGGATGGACTGGACTTTGAGGATGTTTCCATCAATACCGGTGTTGCAAAGGTTTCTATCGTTGGTGCAGGTATGGCGTCCAATCCGGGGGTTGCGGCGATGATGTTCGAGGCACTGGCGAGTGCAGGCATCAATATCCGCATGATCTCGACCTCGGAGATCAAGATCTCTGTACTCATCAATGAGGAGGACAGCGAGAAGGCGGTCAAGGCGATCCATCAGAAGTTTTTCAACGTATAAAAATCATGCGGCATGGTATGCGGCTCCTTTGATTGGGAGCCGTATTTTTTCGGTGGAAAATCTTGGAGAATATTCGGAGAAATCCGTAACAATTCCGTGAATTCATCGAATCAGCGTTGAATCATACGAATCGGGTATGTTATAATAAGGTTTAGATTGGAAAATTATATCGTTTGGAAAGATGGGAGTTGGATATGCAGGATCCCAAGAGAAGAAGACCGCGTCCCATACAGGACACGGAAGAAGAAAATAATTTGCTGGAAGGACGCAATGCAGTCATGGAACTGCTGCGTTCCGGACAGGATTGTGACAAGATATTTGTTGCGCAGGGAACACGCACAGGCGATATTCTTGCGCTCGCAAAAGAACGCGGTGTGCCGGTCGTGACCTGTGATCGCCGTAAGCTGGACGGCATGAGCACCACGGGAAATCATCAGGGCGTGATCGCGCAGGCTGCTGCACACGCCTACGCCAGTCTGGATGATCTGTTTGCAAATGCGGAAGCCAAGGGGGAAGCCCCTCTGTTCGTGCTCTGTGATGGTATTGCAGATCCGCATAATTTGGGCGCGATCATCCGCTCTGCCGAGACCGCAGGTGCGCATGGTGTCATCATCCCCAAGCGTCGTGCCGTTGGGCTGACCGCAGTGACTGCCCGCGCATCAGCCGGTGCGCTTGCGTATATGCCGGTACACAAGGCGGTCAATCTCCCTGCTGTGATTGATACACTCAAGGCGCGTGGCGTCTGGGTGTTCGGCGCAGAGGCAGACGGAACGGTCGGATTATATGACGCGGATTTTGCCGGCCCGACAGCCATCGTCATTGGATCGGAGGGTGAGGGGATCAGCCGACTGGTGCGAGAAAAATGTGACTTTATCGTGAGTATTCCAATGCGTGGACGGGTCAATTCCCTCAACGCATCCAATGCGGCAGCCGTCCTGCTCTTTGAAGCCGTGCGCCGCCGAACTTGTGGGAAGTGAGGTGCACGATGAGCAATAAATTTGATACTGCAGAGCTCAATGATATCCGCAGATTGCTGGGTGAGGAGATCCCTCCCAAGCATACGGAAAAAGTCGAAGTGAGTGCGGCTCCCGTGCGCACACAAAGCAATCAGAGCAACGGACGCACATTCAATCTGGATGATATTTTGGCAGAGGTCAGCGGTGTGGTCGATGAGGCACATGCGGAACAGGAAGCCAAAAAGCCAGAAAAGAAAGAGCCTCAAAAGCGTGAGAAGCCGCCTGCGCCGCAGCCTGAGCCGGAGATCCTGCGAAAGCCGCAGCCCCAGCAGGAGCCGCCGTATGCAGGGATGAAGCAGGCGGAGATCCACCTGCCCAGACGGAGCGCACCGGAAGCGATATATGATGACGATGCGGACGATGACGACGAAGATCTGGATATGGATCAGCGTGCACGCATCCAGAATCCGGCAAAGGCCATGCACCTTGCCAATCGGCACTCCAAAAATCTGGCGCGTCGATCCATCCCTGTCCTGATTTTGGGAATTGCGGCATTGTATCTGACAATGGCGGAAGGGTTTGGACTGCCGATGCCGGAGATCATTTCTTATGCAAAAAATCCGCGCATGTTTGTGCTGACACAGGTGGCTTTGCAAATCGTTTCCCTGCTGATCGCAATGGATGTGGTGGGTGCTGGATTTTATGCACTGGTTACATTCCGTGCCGATCGTGCGTCTCTTGTTACGATGGCCAATATGGCTGCAATTTTGCACTGTATGAGTTTTATCATTGCAGGGTGGGGCGGTGTGCTGCCGTATTCCTCCATCTGCATCCTGCTGCTGTACGCAACCATGCGCGAGGAGAAAAACCGCAGCGCAGGGCGTGCGCGCGCATATAAAACTGCGACCCTGCACGATAAGCCGATGGGCGTTTATTACCACCATGATGGGGTAGAGCGTGCCCGCCGCACGGTGAAGGTGCGTATGCGAGGAGCGCGTGAGTTCCTGCAAGAAATGGAGCGTCCGGATACAATGGAGCGGTTTGCGCGCGTATATGCGCCCATTATGTTGGTGACTTCTATCGTGCTGGCAGTCGTTGCGGCAATGGCGCAAAAGAATATCCAGAACTTTTTCTGGGCACTGTCTGCGATGCTGACCATTGCGTGTCCGCTTCCCATCCTGTGTGCATTTGGTCGAGCATATTATAATGTGTCCCGTCGCCTGCTTTCTGAGGGAGCGGCAATCGCGAGCGGTCAGGCGGCATTTCGCGTCCGCAAGTCCTATCGTGCTGTGATCGAGGACAGTGATCTGTTCCCAAGCGGCACGGTATCCATCACAGAAGTGCGTGCGCATAACGGATATACACCTGAAAAGCTGCTGTCCTATGCCGTTGCAATGACGGAAGGCTATCACATGGAGATCAGCAATCTGCTTGCGGAGGCACTGCGGGAGCAGTATGGACGTCCGGCACGCGCAAGCGATGTAAAAGTATATGATGTTGGCGGACTGGCAGGCAAGATCGGCGGAGACCGTGTAGAGATCGGCAATGCTGCATATATGGCGCGTCTGGGAAGACCGATCCAGACCCCGAAGCAGGGGCACAATGTGGAAACTGGCATTTATGTGTGTATCAACAGCCAGCCTGCCGGTGTGATCGAACTGACGTATCACTCCAATCCCCAGACATTCAACGCTTTGCAGGCATTTTTACGCCTCAAGATCAGTCCGGAGCTTGCAACCAGAGATTTCAATATTTCACCTGAGATGGTGCAGAAAATGTTCGAGACCAAGCGCGGCAAGATCGGAGAGATCGCGCCCGATCGCGTTGCATCGGTGACTTCGTCTGCTTACACGATGGGAGATCGCGTCTGTGCGATCCTATCCCGTGATGGCGTCGTTCCGTTCGCGCAGGTACATCAGTCGGCAGACAGACTGTCTGGCGCAATGCGTTCCAATTTGATTTTGGGCGCAGTAGGCGGCGTATGCGGCCTGCTCCTTATGTTCTATTTGGCGTTTGTCGGGCATCCTGAGGTGGTCACACCGAAAAATGTGCTGCTCTATCTCATGCTTTGGTATATTCCAGCGTTTTTCGTTACTTTTAACACCAGAAAAGGACTTTAAGTCAATAAAATTGTGCAAAAAACACCGCCTCAAAAGGCGGTGTTTTTTCATATCTGATGAAAAATGTGCATACTGCATAAAAAATAAGTTGCAATCCTTTGTGCTATGGGTTATAATTACGAATAAGGAGTAGTTGACTCCAATGTGCGCAAACTGAATGAACAAAATGGCAGGAGTGTGTGTAATTATGGCGACATTTCCGGTAAACAAGATCCGCAATGTGTGTGTTATGGGCCACGGAAGCGACGGCAAGACCTCTTTGGTAGAAAGCCTGCTGTTCACTGCTGGTGTGACCGATCGCGTGGGTAAAGTCCCTGAGGGGAATACCGTATGTGATTTCGATGCAGAAGAAATCAAGCGTCAGTTCTCGATCTCGACTGCGGTCGCGCCAATTGTTTGGAACAATGACTGTAAGATCAACCTGCTCGATACACCGGGTTTCTTTGATTTTGAAAATGAAGTCGATCAGGCAATGCGTGTTGCAGATTCTGCGTTGATCGTTGCAACGGGCAAGTCCGGTCCGGGCGTTGGCACAGAAAAGGCATGGAAGCGTGCAGAGGAACGCAAAATGCCGCGCATGTTCTATATTTCAAAAATCGACGAAGAAAATTCCGATTATTACAATGCATTACATAAGCTGCAAAAGCAGTTTGGCGTTTCGGTATGCCCCATCGTAGTACCGATTTTTGAGGGCAACCGCGATACAGTTGGTATCGTTGACTGTGTATTCCGTAAGGCATACAAAATGGAAGGAAATGACCGTGTAGAGATCCCGATTCCGGAGAATATGGCAGAGCGCATCGACCAGCACCGTGCGGCACTGTGCGAGAACGTAGCAGAATTGTCCGAGGATCTCATGGAACGCTATTTTGCAGGTGAGGAGTTCTCCAATGAAGAACTGATCGCCGGTATCCGTCAGGGTGTTCGTGACCTGCTGATCGCACCGGTATTCTGCGGAACTGCTGTGACCGGTATCGGCTCCTATGCCGTTCTACAGGGCATTGCGGACTACATGCCGTCTCCAGATGAAGGATCGGTCGAGGTATGTGAGGACGAGAAGGGCGAGCTTATTGAGATCAACTGCACACCAAATGGCTCTACCGTTGCAATGATCTTCAAGACCGTAGCGGATCAGTATGGCAGATTCTCCTATTTCAAGGTATTCTCCGGTACGGTCAAGCAGGATATGACGTTGGTCAACCGCCGCGCAGATGCAACCGAAAAGATGGCACATATTTATACAGTCTGCGGCAAGAAGACAAGTGAAGTGACCGAAATTGGCTGTGGTGATATCGGTGCAGTCTCAAAGCTTGTGACCACAAAAACGGGAGACACCCTCTCTATGTCCGTGCGCAAGGTCAATCTGGAGCCGGTTCCCCACGCAAAACCGTGTTATTCGCAGGGCATCGAGCCCAAGAGCAAGGGCAGTGAGGAGAAGCTGGCAACAGGCCTTGCACGTCTGCGTGATGAAGATCCGTCCTTTGGCACAGAGTATAACGCAGAAACCAAGCAGATGCTGATTTCCGGCATGGGGGATATCCATTTGGATGTGATCTGCTCCAAGCTGAAAAATAAGTTTGGTGTAGAGGTAGAACTGTCCAAGCCGATCGTGCCATACCGCGAGAAGATCCGAAAGAAGGTATCCGTAGAAGGCAAGCACAAGAAACAGTCGGGCGGTCATGGTCAGTATGGTCATGTCAAGATGGACTTTGAGCCGTGCGAAGATCAGGATTTCGTATTTGCAGAGACCATTTTCGGTGGTTCTGTGCCAAGAAACTTCTGGCCGGCTGTAGAAAAGGGCATTCATGAGGCGATGGAGCATGGCGTTCTGGCAGGTTATCCGCTGGTCGGTCTCAAAGCAACTCTGACCGATGGTTCTTACCATGATGTAGACTCCAACGAACTGTCCTTTAAGATGGCAGCACGTCTGGCATACAAGGCAGGCATCCCACAGGCATCCCCTGTTCTGCTTGAGCCGATCTGCGCGCTCAAGGTGCTCATTCCGGATGCATACATGGGGGATATCATTGGAGATCTCAATAAACGCCGCGGACGTATCATGGGTATGAATCCGGCAGACGGCGGACAGCAGGAGATCCTTGCAGAAGCCCCAATGGCAGAACTGACCGACTATGCGATCACACTGCGCTCTATGACACAGGGTCGCGGTACATTTGAAGCAGACTTTGTGCGCTACGATGAGGCACCAGTACCAGTTCAGGAAAAGGTGATCGCGGAGAATAAGGCGCGTCTGGAAGCACTGGCTGAATAAAAATAAAAAAGCTCCCATGATTTCCGTGCGGGCAGCGCACGGCCTGTACGGGATTTTGCAGGAGGAGTGGCCTTGGGTCGCTCCTCCTTTTTATGTTCTATTTTGCGCGGCACGTCCATATCCTTATAATAAGAGGACACACGGAGCAGTGTGCAGATCGGACATAAATAGGAGGCATGGAACATGATCATGTATACAACGAAGTTAACCAAAAAAAAGATTGCTGTCGGGCTGATCGCACTGTGTGCGGTTATTGTGGGAACAGGATGTTGGATCTTGGGAGGGAGAGCAGATACTGCAAGTGCTGCGGCAGAAAATAATATTTCCTGTAAACTCAAGAGCAATGAGGAAAGGGTCGCTTTTCTGCGCGGTTATGGATGGGAAGTTGATGAAAGTCCGGCAGCAGAGCAGGATGTACGCATTCCGGACACCTTTGATGCGGCGTATGAAAGTTATAATGCACTGCAAAAGACACAGGGATTGGATCTGAGCAAGTATCAGGGGCGCAAATGTAAGCTGTTTGTATACCGTGTCCACAATGATCCAAGTGGGGAAGAGGGGGTCACGGCAAACCTTGTTTTGTATCGGGATCGCCTGATTGCAGCAGATATTTGCTCGCAAAATGCAGACGGATTCGTACATGCCATCACCGACCGCTCGGCAAACGTGCAGCCGGAAGAATAACAGACGATCGCTCAAGTTCGATGAATTTGAGCGATTGTCTTTTTTATGTCAAAGTGTGACAAACCGTATAGACATATTGTTAGAAATGATCGCTTTGAATTTGTGCAGTATTGTAAAGATCCTCGCATACTGTTGTCAAAAACTGACAAGAGCAGACGGAAATAAGCGGTTTTTTTTGCAAGACCTATTGTGCAAATTGCAAAAAAGTGGTACGCTATGTTTATCTGAGGAAAAGGAGGGGGGACCATGGCGCAGGAACGCTTGGATAAAATGATTGCGTCCCGCGGCGCAGGCTCGCGCAAGGAAGTGGGGCAGATGATCCGTGCAGGGCGTGTCACGGTCAATGGACAGACTTGCCGCGATCCGGCAAAAAAGGCAGATCCAGAGCAGGATACGGTATGTGTGATGGGAACCCTGCTGCGTGACAGAAAGGAACGCTACTTTATGCTCAATAAACCGGCAGGTGTCATTTCTGCAACGGAGGATACCGTGCAGAAAACCGTTCTGGAGCTTTTTCCTGCATCTGAGCGAACGGGGCTTGCCCCTGTGGGACGCTTGGACAAGGATACGCTTGGGCTGCTCCTCGTGACTGATGATGGGGCACTCAATCATGCACTGACGTCGCCGCGCCGCCATGTGGACAAGCGGTATCGCGCACTTGTTTCCGGAACGCTGTGCGCGGATGCGGCAGAACGATTTGCACAGGGCATCGAGCTGCGCGATGGAACCAAATGCCTTCCGGCAGAACTGTTCATATTGGAACGGCGTTCCGATGGGCTGATAGAGGTGGAGGTCGTTCTGCATGAGGGGAAGTACCATCAGGTCAAACGCATGATCGCGGCACTTGGCGGATATGTGGAACGCTTAGAGCGGCTCTCGATGGGACCGCTGACGCTCGACCCTGCGCTGGAGAGGGGAACGTATCGCGCATTGACAAAAGAGGAAATCGATGCGCTCTTTTCGGTATGCAGGTGATGGAGTCTGCTCTAAAAGAGTAGATTGTGAAAGGGTTCGGTGAAAAATAAACAAAAAAATTTCATAAATTTTGTGTAAAAATTGCTGAATCTGTGGTATAATTTCTTAAAATAGACGAAGATAAGAAATCTTTCTTGTATAGGATGCTCAAAGGATATAACACAGAAAAGCAGATGAAATTAAAGATGGATCTTCAAAATAAGGAAAGGTGATAGCTATGGCTTCCAGATTGTTCCAGTCGATTATTCTGCAAATGAAAGATACGGTGGATCGCACCATCGGTATCGTCGATGCGACCGGTGCGGTTGTTGCATGTACTGATCTGCCGCGCATTGGTGAAATGCGTGAGGATGCAGTGACAGAACTGGGATATGCAGGCGATATGATCCGTTTTGGCGGATATACCTATCGCTCGGCAGCGGATCGTTCCACACGATTCGAGTATGCCGTGTTTGTACAGGGCGAGGATGAACTCGCTCGCTCCGTTTGCTCGCTTGCAGCAGTTGCGATCAATAACATCAAGACCTTGTATGATGAAAAACATGATAAGGCAACCTTTGTAAAAAATATCATTCTCGACAATATCCTGCCGGGTGATATCTATATCAAGTCCCGAGAACTGCACTTTGGAAACGATGTACCGCGTGTCGTATTCCTCGTGCGTCAGCTCGAACGCGTGGATATCGCGTCGATTGATGTGGTATCTGGTCTGTTTCCGGACAAGCAGCATGATTTTGTGCTGCATATCAGTGAGTCCGATATCGTTGTCGTCAAGGAAGTTAAGGCAAACTGCGAGGGCAAGGAACTGGTCAAGATCGCAAAGCAGATCGAGGAAGCTCTGTCTTCTGAACTTCTGGTCAAGAGCATCATCGGCATTGGCTCCATCTCCTCACAGATGAAGGATATTGCAAAGTCCTTCAAGGAGGCGCAGATCGCCATTGAAGTGGGCGGAGTATTCGATACGGAGAAATCTATCGTAAACTTTGAAAATCTTGGCATCGGCCGACTGATCTATCAGCTGCCAACTACGCTCTGTGAAATGTTCCTGACAGAGGTGTTTAAGCGCGGCTCGATCGAGTCGCTCGATCAGGAGACCTTGTTCACCATCCAGAAGTTTTTTGAGAACAACCTGAATGTCTCTGAAACTTCGCGTAAGCTGTTCGTACACCGCAATACGCTTGTATACCGATTGGAGAAGATCAAAAAGCTGACCGGACTGGATCTGCGTGAATTCGATCATGCCATCGTATTCAAGGTTGCGCTGATGGTACGCAAATACCTCACAAGCCGCGAACAAGGCAATTTCTAAAAACACCTGAGAAAAAGTTCGTTTTTTGTCGGGAGATCGGGAACAAAGCCCTGATGAATTACGTCTAAACGTAAGGTGCGTTCTGCGCTGAGGAGGGAATCGATACTGTGATTAGCATGAAAGAGGCCAGCATGGTCTATGACAATGGCTGCCGCGCCCTCAACAAAGCCACGTTCCGGATCGAGGAAGGCGAGTTCGTTTTTCTCGTGGGTGCGTCCGGCTCGGGTAAATCGACCATCATCAAAATGCTGACCGCTGAGGTGCGTCCTGTGGAAGGCCGCGTCCTCGTCAATAACTTTAATATCGGAAAACTGAAAAAACGCGAAGTCCCGTACCTGCGCCGTACACTCGGTGTTGTGTATCAGGATTTCCGCCTGATTGACAATAAGTCGGTTTATGAAAATGTTGCTTTTGCAATGCGTGCCATTGGTGCATCCGGCAAGATCATCCGCAAGCGCGTGCCCTATGTGCTGGAACTGGTCGGCTTGATCGGCAAGGAAGACTGCAAGCCGCTCGAACTGTCGGGCGGCGAGCAGCAGCGTGTTGCGATCGCGCGTGCGCTCGTCAACAATCCGCGCCTCATCATCGCGGACGAGCCGACGGGCAATCTGGATCCGGAACGCTCCTTGGAGCTTATGGTCCTGTTTGAAAAGATCAATCAACTTGGTACGACGATCCTCATTGTCACCCATGAAAAAGAACTGGTTGACCAGTTCGGTAAGCGTGTCATTGTAATTGATAAGGGCGAGGTCGCCAGCGACCAGACAGGTGGGTATTACACATATGAAGAAGAACCGAATTAGCAGTATCGGGTTCTTCCTTGGGGAAGGATTCCGAAACATTTTTCTGCATGGCTTCATGAGCTTTGCAGCGGTCAGTGTCATCGTGGTCTGCCTGATTATTACGGGTACGACGGCACTGGTCTCCTATAACATCAATCTGAATATCATAAAGCTGCAAAATGAGAGCCAGATCATCATTTACATTGATGATACATATACCCCAGAGCAGGCTCGTGATCTGCATGGAACGATCATGCAGGTCGATAATGTGCAGGAGGCGGAGTTTGAATCGCGTGATATCGCACTGGAAAACTACCGCAAGCAGCTGGGACAGAATGCTGATCTGTTGGATGGCTTTGACTCGGAAAACAATCCGCTGCGTGACGCCTATCACATCACGATGAAAGATCCTGCCAAGGTCGTTGCAACCAAGGCGGCACTCGAGAGTGTGGATGGTGTCGGCTCTGCCGTTGCAAATGAAGCGGTCGTTGCAAAACTCATCCAGATCCAGCGCATGTTCAAGGTCATTGCCTTCACACTGGTCGTTGCACTGGGACTGATCTCGATTTTTATTATTGCAAATACCGTCAAACTGGCAATGCTGGCACGCCGCCGCGAAATTTCCATTCAAAAAATGGTCGGCGCGACCAACTGGTTCATTCGCTGGCCGTTCGTCATCGAGGGACTGGTGCTGGGGCTTATTGCAGGCGGCATCGCATTCGGTCTGGAATGGCTGCTCTATGACCAGCTGACCGGATTCATTGTTGGCAATCTGCCGCAGTTTACAATGGCAAAGTTTGAAGATCTGATGTATTTTGTGTTGAGCGTCTTTGGTGCAGCAGGCATCATTGTTGGTGTCAGCGGCTCGTCACTGACGATTCGTAGATTTATGGACGTATAAGGGGATCTTTATCTGCAATGAAGAACAAATTTGCAAAGAGAATCACCGCCGTAGGCCTGCTGGCAGCAATGCTGGCAGGCGTCCTGCTTTCCAGCCCCGGTATGGAACAGACAGCAGAGGCGGCATCGAAATCACAGCTGAAAAGCCGGTTATCTGAACTGAAAAGTGCGCGCGCGGAGGCAAATGCAGCGGTAAAAGCTCTCGAAGGACAGGCGGAGAAATACAGCGAGAAGATCGCGGCACTGGATTACAAGATCGAGACAACGCGGGCAGAACTGAATATGACCAATCAGATCATCAAGACATTGGATCGGGATATCAAGAAAAAGGAAAAGCAGCTGGAAGAAACCATTGAAACTTTGGATGAAAAGCAGGATCTGTTTGCGACCCGTATCCGTGTTATGTATGAAAATGGTGAGACTTCTTACATGGAGGTGCTGCTCAATTCTGAAAGCTTTGGTGATATGCTGTCCAATATGGAGATCGTCAGCCAGATCATGGACTACGATAAGCAGGTGGTACAGGACTATAAAGACCTGAAGGAAAGCATCGAGACGCAGAAGATCTCACTGGAATCCGATCGTGCGGACAAGAAAACCTATGCGCACAGTCTGGAGCAGGCCAAAAAGGAGATCGAATCCCATAAAAAAGAGTATAAGACACTCAAGGCGAAGGTAGATAAAAATATCGAGCTGAAAAAGGCAGAAGCAGCGCGCATGCTCAAGGAGCAGGAGTCCATCAACGATGAGATCGCGGCAATCTCCAAGCGCGAAGCAGAGGAAGCCAAACGCCGCGCAAGCCGTGCGTCTTCCTCGGGCGGCGGATCTTCTTCGGGCGGCGGCAGGGCGTACAGCGGTTCGCTTACATGGCCGTGCCCGTCATATAACCGCATCAGTTCCCCGTACGGCTATCGTACCCATCCGATCACAGGTACACGCAAGCTGCATAAGGGGCTGGATATCGCTGCTGCCAAGGGAAATCCGGTTGTTGCAGCGGCTCCGGGCACAGTCATAAAGAGTTATTTTTCGTCTTCCTATGGCAACTATGTAGCCATCAGCCATGGTGGTGGTATGATGACGGCGTATGCCCATATGACGCGCCGTATGGTATCGGTCGGTCAGCGCGTTTCCGCCGGACAACAGGTCGGAACCATTGGCTCTACCGGCAACTCGACAGGTCCACATCTGCACTTTGAGGTGTATAACAACGGATCCACTACGAATCCCATGAATTATTTTAGTTAGAGGATGTTTGGAAAATCGAACCTTCGTCTTTTTCTGCAGGGAACGGCAGCCACTGCGTTTTTTGCCTCGTGGCTGCGTGCCCTCTGCGAAAGATCCGTCGATTTCTCTATTTTCAAACAAGCCCTAAACAGGCAAGGAGAGAATATTTCCCATGTATCAAAATAAGCGCAATCGGATCATCGCTGCAATCATTGCAGGGATCTTGGTGGTGTTGATGCTGGGCTCCACCATTCTTGGTGCGCTCAGTATGGCAGGTGCTGCCTCGAAAAGTCAGCTCAACAATAAGCTGGCACAGATCAAAACGCAGAAAGCGGAAGTGGAAAGACAGCTTGCTGCATACCAGAAAGATAAGGATGCTTACGCCGGACAGATCGGTACGCTCAACAATAAGATCAACCTGACAGAAGAACAGATTGATGCAACGGAGGAGGTTTTGAAAGAACTGACCCATTCCATTGCGGAAACTACAAAGAAACTGGAGCAGGCGGAAAAGGATCTCGTTGAGAAAAAGGAGCTGTTTGCAACTCGTATTCGTGTCATGTATGAAAATGGAGAGACTTCATATATGGAGGTTCTGCTGAACTCGGAGAGCTTCAGCGATATGCTGTCCAATATGGAGATCGTCAGCCAGATCATGGACTACGATAAGAATGTTGTGCGTGAGTTCAAGGAGACACGCGACAGCATTGATGCAATGAAAATCCAGTTGGAGTCTGACCGTCAGCAGCAGCAGGATCATAAGGAGTCTCTGGAAGCAGATAAGCGTGAGTTGGAAAAGGATCAGTCCAAGCTGAAAACCATGCTGGAAAATGTGGAGAAGGATATCACATTGGCTGAGAAGATGGCAGCACAGATGGATGCCGAACGTGACCAGATCAATCAGGAGATTGCGGAGATATCGCGCCGTGAGGCGGAGGAAGCACGCAGACGTGCAGAGGAAGCAAGAAGAAGATCAAGAAATAACAGCACTGCAAGTACGCCAGACACGGCTTCTTTATCTTCCTCGGGCAGCGGTTCTATGCTGTGGCCCTGTCCGGTCTATACTCGCATCACATCGGAATTCGGCGGAAGAAACCATCCGATCACGGGCAAATGGCAGTCTGGGCATAAGGGCATTGATATTGCATCGGGAAGGGGAAATCCGATCATTGCGGCAAAGGCTGGTACGGTCGTGAAGAGTTATCTGTCCTCCTCCTATGGCAACTATGTTGTCATCAGCCATGGCGGCGGACTCATGACGGCGTATGCGCATATGTCCAAACGTATGGTATCGGTCGGCGACACCGTTGCCGCAGGACAGCAGATCGGTACGGTCGGTTCGACCGGCAACTCGACCGGCAACCACCTTCATTTTGAAGTGTATGTTGACGGAGCGGTCGTAAATCCAAGAAACTACGTCAGTCCGTAAGGATGACTGTGGTCGGGGAACAGGGGATGAGGCTCTGACCCCGACTTTTCTATTGTATAAAAAGGAGTAGCTTTTATGCGTCAAGGCGTTTCCAAAATGACAACGGCTGTGCTATGTGTACTCAGTGCGGCTACGGCGTTCAATGCATCATACATCGTACTGCAAAGACAGAATGAGGCAAGGATGCCGGATTATCAGGCAAACAATGCGATCTATGGAAAGCTGGGGGAGATCCGTCAGCTCGTCGATGATCTCTATGTAGGGCAGTACGATCCGCAGAAAGCGGTCGATCTGGCAAGCGCAGGATTCATCCTTGGAGTGGGTGACCGGTGGAGCGGCTATCTTTCCAAGGAGGAATATGAAGAATACAGGCTTTCGCTCAGGGGACAGTCGCATGGTATTGGTGTTTATACGCTGTATGATCCGGAAAGACAAAGCCTGCGTCTGATCGAGGTCTATCCGGATTCCGGTGCTGACCGCGCGGGGCTCAAGCGAGGTGATGAGATTCTGGGCACGGCGGACAAGATGCTCAAGGATAACGGCTATCAGGAGGTGCGTGACAGCATCGCAGGTGAGGCTGGTACATCGGTAGAGCTTGTGGTACGCCATGCGGACACCGGAAAGACGGATACCGTTTCGGCTGTGCGCGGTGAAGTGGAAACAACGATGGTGACCGGAAAAATGCTGGAGGATCACACGGGGTATATCCTGATCTATAATTTCCATCTGGGTGCAGAAAAGCAGTTTGACAAGGTGCTCAAGGATCTCTTGGCGCAGGGCGCGGAGCGGCTGGTGTTCGATGTGCGTGAAAATCCGGGCGGCGCAGTCGAGACCCTATCCAAAATGCTTGATCCGCTGCTGCCCGAGGGGACGATCATGACGCTGCGTGCCAAGGATGGAACAGAAAAGGTATATACGTCTGATGCGAAGGAATTGGATCTGCCTATGGCAGTCATCATGAATCAAAATTCCTATTCGGCAGCGGAATTCTTTGCAGCCGCCTTACAGGAATATGGAAAAGCGGTGATCGTGGGTGAGCAGACGGTGGGGAAGGGATACTCCCAACGTACCTATGAACTCTCAGATGGGTCTGCCCTGCGCCTGTCTGATAATGCGTATTATACGCCAAAGGGCAAAAGTCTGATTGGAACCGGTGTACTGCCCGATCTTGCAGTTTCCCTGCCAGCGGAAAAAATCAATTATTTTTACTTTATGGGGCCGGAAGAAGATCCGCAGCTCGCTGCTGCCTGCAAAGCGGTCAAGGATCATAAGTGAACGCATGGCTTGTGCGGCAAAACAGGCAAAATGCAAAAAGTTCGGAAAGTTGGAGCCTGCTTGCTTGACAGGGGCATTATATATTCATATAATAAGGAGTAATGGTTTGATACCATACCGAATTTTGTATTCAGAAAATTTATGATAGAGAGGGAATGATCTCATGGCGAAGGAATTTAAGCTGACACAAGAAAGCTTGGACAAGCTGAGAGAGGAACTGGAGTATCTGAAAACCGTCCGTGAGAAGGAGGTTGCAGAGCAGATTAAAGAAGCACGCTCCTTTGGTGACCTTTCGGAGAACTCCGAATATGATGAGGCGAAAAATGAACAGGGTAAGCTGTATTCCCGCATTGCAGAGGTCGAGAACATTCTGGCACATGCCGTTGTGATCACCGATGATATGTATGGTCAGGATGAGGTTTCCCCTGGATGCCGCTTTAAAGTGGAAGATGTTGAGTTTGGAGACGTGGAGGAATACCATTTTGTAGGGTCGCAGGAAGCAGACCCGATGAATGGCAAGATCTCTGACGAGTCTCCGTTTGGTAAGGCGATGCTGGGCAAAAAGGTTGGCTCTTTGGTAGAAGTCGAAGCACCGGCAGGCATGATTCAGTATAAGATCATTGAGATCAGCAAGTAAGAGAGGGGAATCCGCATGGCAAACGAACAGAAGGCTGTGGCTGAGCAGACGCAGGAAGAACTGAACGAACTCCTGCGTATTCGCCGCGAAAAGCTCAAGGACTTGCAAGACGCAGGTACCGATCCATTTGAGCAGGTGCGCTTTGAGCGCACCAACTTTACCACCGATATCAAGGAAAACTTTGACGAGATGGAAGGCAAGACCGTCCGTCTGGCAGGGCGCATGATGTCCAAGCGTATCATGGGCAAGGCTTCCTTTGCAGACCTTTCCGACCGCTATGGTCGTCTGCAGCTGTACATCAAGCGTGATGAGTTGGGCGAAGAAACCTACAAGGGCTTCAAGAAGATGGATATTGGCGATCTCATCGGTATTTCCGGTGAGGTATTCCGTACCCAGAAGGGCGAAGTATCCGTTATGGTCAAGGAGCTGACCCTGCTTTCCAAGAATCTTATTCCGCTGCCGGAGAAATGGCACGGTCTGAAGGATACCGATATGCGCTACCGTCAGCGTTATGTTGACCTCATCATCAATCCAGATGTGCGTGATACCTTTGAAAAGCGTTCCGCGATCGTGCGCGAGATCCGTAACTTTATGGACAGCCGCGGATTTATGGAGGTTGAGACGCCTTGCCTCAATACCATTCCCGGCGGTGCGGCTGCGCGTCCGTTTGTGACCCATCACAATGCGCTGGATATCGACATGTATATGCGTATTGCAACCGAGCTGCACCTCAAGCGTCTGATTGTCGGCGGCATGGAGCAGGTGTATGAGATCGGTCGTATCTTCCGCAATGAGGGCATGGATACCCGCCACAATCCGGAGTTTACAACCATCGAGCTGTATCAGGCATATACCGATTACAACGGCATGATGGATATTACCGAGGATATGGTAGTACATGTATGCGAAAAGGTGCTGGGTACAACCAAGGTGACCTATCAGGGTACGGAACTCGACTTCACAAAGGGCTGGAAGCGTATGACCATGGCAGACGCTGTCAAGGAGTATTCCGGTCTGGACTTCATGGCAATGAGCCCAGAGGAAGCACTGGCTGCTGTCAAGGAGCGCGGCTTGGAGATCGAGAAGAATAAGGACAGCTGGGGCGATCTGCTTGCACTGTGCTATGAGGAATATGTAGAGGAAAAGCTGATGCAGCCGACCTTTATCACCGATTATCCGGTTGAGATCTCGCCGCTGGCAAAGCGCAAGGCATCTGATCCGCGTCTGACCGAGCGTTTCGAGTGTTTCGTTTATGGCAGAGAGTTGTGTAATGCATTCTCTGAGTTGAACGATCCGATCGACCAGCGTGAGCGATTCGAGCGTCAGGTTGCACTGCGTGAGGCAGGCGACGACGAGGCGAACATGATGGATACCGACTTTGTGACCGCGCTGGAATACGGCATGCCGCCTACGGGTGGTATGGGCATGGGCATCGACCGTCTGGTCATGTTCCTGACCGATTCCGCATCCATTCGCGATGTGCTGCTGTTCCCCACGATGAAGCCGTTGGGCGAGTAAAAAATGACAAGAAGCCTGTGCATTGCATCGCAATGCACAGGCTTTCGGTATATACATTCATTTGAGGGAGTTCATGGAATTTACTGAGATCACAAGCCGGCAGAATGCAACACTCAAGCATTTGGCACGGCTGGCACGCGAAAAAAAATATCGTCTTGTGACGGGAGAAATGGTCTGTGAGGGCGAAAAGATGCTGTATGAAGCACTTTCGTCTGGGATCAGGGTCAACAGCGTTCTGGTGCGCACGGGTGCGCAATGGAATGCGCCACTCCTGACCAGAGCAGAGGCACAGGGCGCGGCACTGTTTTCCGCAGAGGAAAAGTTATTTGCGCTGGCGAGCGATGTGGAGACTGCCCAGCCTGTGCTATTCTCCTGTGTGCGTCCGGTGCAGACTACAGTGGATTTCTCCGGCGTGCGCCGCGCCATTCTGCTCGACGGATTGCAGGACCCCGGAAATCTGGGAACCATCCTGCGGACTGCCGATGCGTTTGCACTCGATCTGGTGATCCTGTGTGATGGCTGCACTGACCCAACCGCGCCCAAGGTTATCCGTGCGACGATGGGTGCGGCATTTCGGCAGCGCGTATGCCGGATGCCGCTGGCACAGGCGGTTCAAGCACTGAAGATGCAGGGCATACCCGTCTATGCCACAGCACTGGAGGCAGACAGTGTTCCCATTCCGGTCGAGGGCTTACCCGAGTGCGCCGCAGTCATCATTGGAAACGAAGGGCATGGTGTCACACGGGAGGCATTGACTTTATGCGATGAAAAAATTATAATTCCGATGTCAGGGCATGCGGAATCACTCAATGCAGGCGTTGCATCTGCCATTCTTATTTGGGAGATGACCAAAAAAGGGGGATAAATCATGTCAAAGCGCGTATACTGGCTGTGGCTTGCAAGCAAGCCGGATTTGCAAGCGGCGGTCATCCGCCGCCTGACCGAATCATTTGGAACACCGGAGTTTCTCTATGGAGCCGAGCGGGATGTTTTACTCTCAGCAGGTTTACCCAAACGGCAAACAGACGCGCTTTGTGACAAGGATCTGTCACAGGCAGAGCATATTTTGCGGATCTGCGAGGAAAAGAAAATTTCCATCCTGACCATCGAGGACAGTTCCTATCCCGATATCCTGCGCGAGATCGATGATCCGCCGCCGGTACTGTATGTGCGCGGCAGACTGCCTGATTTCGATCAGATGCCAGCCATTGCAATCGTGGGCACACGTTCCGCCTCCGCTTACGGACTGCGCATGGCGGAGCGTTTCGGTGCTGCTCTGGCAAAGGCAGGATTTACCATCGTATCCGGTCTCGCAGATGGGGCAGATGCTGCGGCGCACCGCGGCTGCCTCAAAGCGGGCGGCAAGACGATCGCTGTACTTGCAGGCGGTGTGGATACCTGCTATCCTAAGAAGAATGAATATCTCATGGGGGATATCATGCTTTCGGGTGCGGTCATCAGTGAAAATCCACCCGGAACGGCAAATGAGGGATTCCGCTTCCCGATCCGTAACCGCATCATTACGGGGCTCAGTGCCGCAACACTGGTTGTGGAAGCACCGGCACGCTCCGGTGCGCTGATTTCCGCACGGCTGGCGTTTGAACAGGGGCGAGAGGTCTTTGCGGTACCGGGTGCACTCGATATCGCGGCTTCTGTGGGCGGCAATCAGCTCATTCGAGACGAGATCGCGCGGATCGCAACCCAGCCGATGGATCTTGTGCATGGGCTGTCCCATTTGCTGAGGACAGAGCCGCAGGAGGCACTCATCCGCAAGGTTTGGCTGAGAGAGCTTGGCGGATACGGCGGTCTGCCAGTGCCGGAGCCCGTCAAGCCATACCGCATCGAACGCAGTCCGGTCACGACCACAAGCGTGCGCAGAAAACGACCGGAGCCACCGAAGGAGCAGACAAAACAACCACTTCCGGAAAAGCGTCTTCCGGATACCTTGGAAGGCAAGGAACGGCAGGTCGCGGAGGCGATCCTGCAAGGGGCGGATACGGTCGATGCCATCAGCGAAAGAACAGGACTGCCTGCTGCTGAGATCGCAGCGTCCCTGATCCTGCTGGAAATTTCAGGGGTCGTGGAGCAGAAAGCAGGGCACTGTTTCCTGCTTTGAATCAAAATTTCAACTGGATGTGTCACCACATAGGCGATATCCAGTCTATATAGAATAAAACACTGGAGGAATACTATGTCGAAACTGGTAATCGTAGAGTCCCCTGCCAAGGCAAAAACGATTGGCAAATATCTGGGCAGTGACTATGTGGTGAAAGCCTCGATGGGACATCTGCGTGACCTGCCAAAGAAGAAGATGAGCGTGGATATCGAGCATGATTTCAAGCCCGAGTACGCGCCCATTGAGGGCAAGGACAAGATCATCAGCGACCTGCGCAAAAGCGCGAAGGAGTCGGATTTTGTGTACCTTGCAACCGACCCTGACCGTGAGGGGGAGGCGATCTCTTGGCATCTTCAGGCACTTTTGAACCTCAAGGAAGGGGATTTCAAGCGTGTCACATTTAACGAGATCACAAAAAAAGGCGTGCGGTATGGCATCGACCATCCGCGCGATATCGATATCGATCTGGTGGACGCACAGCAGGCACGCCGTATCTTGGATCGCATCGTAGGATACCGTTTGTCGCCGTTCCTGTGGCGCAAGGTCAAGCGTGGCTTGTCCGCAGGTCGTGTACAGTCGGTTGCGACGCGTCTGGTCGTTGATCGTGAAAACGAGATCCGCGCATTCCAGCCGGAGGAATACTGGTCGATCGAAGCCACACTGCGTACAGAAGCTGGCGGTGTGTTCCAGTCGCGCTACTATGGCGAGGCAGACGGAAAGGTAGAACTCAAGACCGAGGAACAGACCATGGCGATCGTTTCCTCCGTGACGGGACAGCCCTTTCAGGTTTCTACCATTAAGAAGGGCAAAAAGAAAAAATCTGCTGCACCTCCGTTTACAACCTCTACCTTGCAGCAGGAGGCCTCCCGTAAACTGAATATGGTGCCGCGCCGCACGATGAGCGTTGCGCAGGAACTCTATGAAGGCGTGGAGTTGGGCGGGGAATATGGTCTTACCGGTCTTATCACCTACATGCGTACCGACTCCCTTCGCCTGTCTGATGAAGCAACGGCAATGGCGGCATCCTATATCAAGGCGCGTTATGGGGATGCATTCTATCCGGGCAAGCCGCGTGCGTTCAAGACCAAGGGCGGAGCACAGGATGCGCATGAAGCCATTCGCCCATCTAATGTGGAGATCGAGCCGGATGCCGTTCGCGATCAGCTAACGCCCGACCAGTACAAGCTCTATAAACTCATCTGGTCGCGCTTTGTTGCCTGCCAGATGGCAGACGCCATTTTGGATACCATCTCGGCGGATATCGTAAGTCAGGGACATGTGTTCCGTGCCTCCGGTCATACCGTTGCATTCCCGGGCTTTACCGCCGTGTATGAGGAAAGCACAGACGACGAGAAGCAGGGAGAAAAAAGTGAAGCAGGCAAGCCGCTGCCGGCATTTGCCGAGGGTGATGTGTTACAGGCAGACAAGATCGAGCCGGCACAGCACTTCACTCAGCCGCCGGCACGCTATACCGAAGCATCGCTCATCCGTGCGATGGAGGAAAAGGGCATTGGCCGTCCGTCTACCTATGCGCCGACCATTGCAACCATCATTGACCGCGATTATGTCAATAAGGAAAACCGCAGTCTGCGTCCGACACCGCTGGGTGAGGGCGTGACCGGACTGATGGTGGATAAATTCAAGTCAGTCGCCGATTATGAATTTACCGCGAATATGGAGCATCAGCTCGATGAAGTTGAAGCAGGCAAGATCTCCTATGTAAAGTTGCTCCATACGTTCTATGATGGCTTTGAAAGCGCACTTGAACAGGCAGAAAAGGATCTGGATAAGACTCGTATCAAGATTCCGGATGAAGAAACCGATGTCATCTGTGAAAAATGTGGACGCAATATGGTTATCAAGTCAGGACGCTTTGGCAAGTTCCTTGCGTGCCCCGGATTTCCGGAATGCAGCAATACCAAGGCAATGTCAGAGGACACGGGTGCTTCCTGTCCGACCTGCGGCGCAAAGGTGGTCAAGAAGAAATCAGCACGCGGCTATGCGTATTATTCCTGTGACACCTATCCGACCTGCCAGTTTATTACATGGGATAAGCCGCTTAAGACAAAATGTCCGGTCTGTGATTCCTCTCTGTTCCGTCACACCGATCGAGACTCCAAGGAAGTCACAGATATTTGCCTGCGTGAGGGCTGTACCTATAAGGAGCTTGTAAAGGAAGGCGTATCACCAGAGGAAGCGGAGAAGAACCGCCAGCGCAGAGAGGCACGCGCCGCAAAGGCAGCAGAACGTGCCGCAGCCAAGGAAGCCGAGGAAGCCGAGAAGAAAGCGGCAAAGAAGACCACGCGC
>JAHHRO010000016.1 GCA_020025755.1 Butyricicoccus sp.
TGAACGCCTGCTCTTTTCCATCTACAACGACCTTGATATCGGGGCAAAGCTGAACGGTCATGCCTTCGTCACGATATTTTGACCATGTTTGGGTGTCGATTTCAGATTTTGCCTGATCGCGATATACTTTTTCTGCTGTGCCGCTGAGTGTTACGGTTTGTGTAGCATTGTCCCACGCAATATTTTTTCCCATCCACTCGCCAGCAGTACGGATCGGAATATATGTACTTCCATTGTATACAATGTAATCAGTCTGTTCCCCCTTGGGATTCCAGCAATGTGCTTCATGTCCTTCTACAAAAACAGGTGCACCAAAAATCTTTGCTGTTACATCCTGCGGTGCTGCAAATGCGTACATGCCAGTGGTGAGAACGGCACCGGTCAGTGCGGTCAGTGTGATCTTTTTCAAATAGTTTTTCACGGGATTTCCTCCTATGCTGCTTTTACAAGCGAGAACGAAATTTCTGTTTGGTGGATGGTGTATTATGCAATATCCATAATGTTTGTGTCTATTCCAAGTGGGCAGGCAGAAAGAGAAAAGAAACAACCAAACGGGAAGAATCAAAGAGCCTGTCAGAAAGGGAGCATGATTTATTTTTCCAGCAGAACATCTTCCATCAGATAAGGAGCAGTTGTGACGAATTCGCAGGCATCATACGCAGATCTTCTCTTGGTCGTGCTCATCAGCATCAGATCTTCGCATGTTTTGAGGTCTTTTCCGTCTGCAACAGCCTTGAGAACTGCCTCACAGGATGCGATGGCATTCTTTGCGTCAGTGAGCATATTTTCATAATGAATATCAAGAACTGGAAGATCGGGCTTCTTGATTGCTGTCATTTTGTTGATCGTCTCTATGCTGAGTTCAGCATACCGCTTGATTGCATCAATCGACATTTTTGGGTCTCTCGCCGAGCGGCGCATCAATCTAAAGATGCTATCTTCATTGTCCACAGGGTTGGGATCACCGATGAAACCAGCCATGTCGCTGAAATCAAGGTGGTGATACGCACGCAAAACATCAGGGAGATCTACACCCTCAGCCGTGAGCGCAGCATAGGAGAAGGTTTTGAAGAGGGCATCAACATATTCCTTGCCTTGTGCGACCTGCTCCTCTGTCAGTGGTGTGCGGATAAAAATATCCAGATCCGTACCTTCCAGCGGATGCTTGATGGTCATGCCCAAAAGCTCTGCGGCAGTGGTGATCGGAATATAGTTGGTGTTGTTGTAGTTGATCGGGTAGGCTTCCTTGCCAAGCGCATCCTTGAGGGGCTTCTGCTTGCCATCGACAACCAGCTTCATATCATCTCGGATCTTGACAGAAACGCCATTTTCCATCTGCTTTGTCCATGTCTCCATGCTCACCGCATGCTCTGTCTGCTTGCGGTATACCTTGTCAGTTGAACCGTTGAGCAGGATGGACTTGGACGCGTCATCATAGGAAGCGGTTTTGCCCATCCATTCGCCAACTGTGCGGACAGGCACATAGGTGGTACTCTTATAGCGGAGGTAGTCGATTTGCTTTCCCTCTGCATTCCAACAATACACATTTTGTCCTTCTAAATGAATGGTGTCTTTGAACGGTTTTGCCTGTCCATCCGATACTGCAAATGCGGACATGCCAGTGGTGAGAACTGCACCGGTCAGTGCGGTCAGTGTGATCTTTTTCAAATAGTTTTTCATGGTATACTTCCTCCGATTTCATATAATATGGTGGATGATGTATCATTTGCTAAAAAGGAACGATCTCGTTCAAATGGCTCGACCGTATCCTTCAAGCTGCATATTGAATGGCTGGGGATACCTGTATTTTGCGGCTGTATCACTCAGGTTCCGGCATCAAAGAATGGAACGGCAAAGTGTTCATAAAACTAACCCTTGTCGATATTCTTATCTGTATCATCTTTCAGTGTGAACCCAATTTCCTCGAAAGATAATGCTAAATCCTTAGGGATTTCTCTTGCTTTAATAACCTCACTACAGAGCCAATATGTTCCATCCTCTTTTCGCTGGATATAAGTATTGGATGGATCAAAATCGATTGTATTTGGCTCTGTGCTTGGAGGTGCCTCATACGCTGGCTGTGGAAGCAGGATATAGGAAAGCCCCAGCATAAGGACGCAGGACAGTGTGACCAGAAGCTGTGGCAACTTCTGCACGGGCTTGGAAGAACTGCTCAGGACTGCCGCGAAGCGTTCCTTGATCTGCTTTCCATGCTCAGAATGTACCAGCGCGGTTGCTGTGTAATAGACCGGCTTGGAAGAAGTGGCAGCATCTCGCATGGCATTTACAATCGTGCGCAGATAGGCTGCCTTTTCCGTTTTTTGCATCTCTCGCACAGCCGTTGTATCACATCGGATCTCCAGTGTCTGTTCCAGATCAGCTTTGATCAGATACACGACCGGATTCCACCAGAAGATACAGCAGAATATGGAAACGATAAACTTGATCGCTGTATCTCCATTGCGCAAATGGGTCGATTCATGCAGCAGAATGTAGTACAGCTCATCCTTGGTATAGCCTTTTTGTGGAATCAAAATCGCTTTGCGGAAAATGCCCACACAAAACGGGATATCGATTTCCGGCATGGTATAAAGCGAGATCTTTTGCGGCTTTGAAAACTTGCTCTGTACCACTTCCAGCACACGGTCTGCTTGTGCGCCGCATGGGGCAGCATGTTTGCGGATCTGTGCGTAGGATCGGTGGCAATGCCAGAAATGGCGTACCAGCAGGATACAAGAAACTGCGCCCCAAAGGAGCAATAATCCCTGCCAAACAGAAAGTTGAATCCATGTGGTGTGTATCCAATCAGACATTAAAAAATCATGTAGCTGCACATAAAACAATGTATACACATGCTTATCTCTCAATATAATTGACTGTTTGAGTTCAGCCGGAAAAAAGGCACGCAGCATACAGAGAAAGTACAGTCCCAGCATGACCCAGAGATTGAACCTGCTTTTGATACAATAGAACTTGCGCAGCGCATACATGGACAGCATCAACAGACTGCTCCAAAATACGCAAGCAAGAAACGACAGATCGGTTATTTTCATGACCGATCACTCTCTTGTTCTTCTTGTTCAAAAACATTGATCATCTGTTCCAATTCCGAAATGAGCTGGTCATATTTTTGGCTGTCCGCTTGTTTTGGTTCTTTCTTCACGAGTGCCATTGCGATCTTTGCAAAGGACTTTGTGTCTACACTTTGCCGCCTGAGCAGCTCTGCTATATATTCCTCCTTGGTGACGCAGGGGGTAAGCTGTCTGACATAGCGTTTGCCTGACTTCTCAAACCCACAGACGGTCAGATATCCCGCGCTTTCCAAAGCCCCCAGCATTTTATGGATATAGTTGATGCTCCAGTTGGAAGCTTCTGGATAGTCTCCGCATAAGGGAAGGATCTCCAGACTGGTCAGCGGTGCGCCGTGATCCCAGAAGATATGGAGCAGAGTCTCCTCTGAGTTGGACAACTTTTTTTTCATATAAACACCTCTTAGGTTTTTAAATTTCTTATGGTGTTATTATAGTCATCGGTGATTGAAAAGTCAACAACGAAATGAAAAAAATAAATCCGCCATCATTCCCCATAGGAATGATGGCGGAGCTTGCATTTGATATGCTTAGGCTGTGTTCACATAGCACAGCATGCAAATGCCTGATTTATGTCAGGATCGGATCGGCTTTCTGAACCTTGACCGCAACGGATGCGATCCGATGATCCTCTGTTTTTGCAATGGTGATCATTAAATGCTCGAACTCAAAGTGATCGCCCTCGATAGGGATACAGCCCATATACTGCATGATCCAGCCGCCCAGAGAGATACATTCGGAATCGACCTTGATCTCGAAAAATTCACAAAAATCATTCAGTGAGATTCGGCAATCTACCGTGTAAGTATCTTCGCTGCTTTTCCGGATCGGTTCATCGACCTCGTCATGTTCATCCCAGATCTCGCCGACCAGTTCCTCCAGAATATCCTCCATCGTTACAATGCCGGATACGCCGCCGTATTCATCCACGACAATGGCGATATGGGTGCGAATGGAGCGCATTTTCTGAAGCAGGGAGTCGATCTTTTCCGTTTCATGTACGAAAACAGGGGCAGACATGATCTCTGTGAGTGGGCGAGTGGTAATGCCTGTGCCAACATAGAAATCCTTCTGGTGCAGGATGCCAACGATCTTATCAATGGTTTCGTCATAGACCAGCAGACGGGAATAGTGCGTTTCCTCAAATCGCTTGGCGATATCTTCCTTGGAGGTGCGCAGGTCGACCGCTTCCAGATCAACGCGGTGCGTCAGGATATCCTGTGTTTCCAGCTCTCCAAACTCTACCGCATTGCGCAGCAGCCTGCCCTCGTCCTGATCGATCGCGCCCTCCTGCTCAACCTCGTCCAGCAGCAGAAGCAGCTCCTCCTGTGACATTTTGCTGTCTTCGCTGACATGAAAGAGTTTGCCGACCAGCTTTTTCCAACTTTCAAATATGAAGTTGAGCGGCATCAAGATCCAAATCAGCACACGGAGGAAGGGGGAAGAAAACATTGCAAACTTTTCTGGATAATCTTTGGCAATGCTTTTCGGGGTGATCTCACCAAAGATGAGGACAACGACCGTGACCACAGCGGTAGAGAGCGGTGCGCCGACTTCCTGTCCAAGCAGGTTTACGAACAACAGCGTACCAATAGAAGCCACTGCAATATTGACGATATTATTGCCAATGAGAATGGTGGAAATCAGGCGATCATAGTTTTCCGACAACTCCAGCGTTAAGATCGCTTTGCGGTTGCCGCTTTCAGCCATCGCTTTGAGTCTTGTTTTATTCAAAGATGAAAAAGCTGTCTCAGTAGCGGAGAAATAGGCGGATAAAACAACACATACGACCATAGCAATGATGCTATTTATCATGATATAAACTCCTTATCGATCTAAAAATGGTTTGCGTGCAAAAAATATATGTGGGCATACTTATTCCCGTAAAACCGGCAAAAGCATGCCACATGCAAACCACATGATACAACAAGGATTTCCGCCGTCACTACTCGGACTGTCCATTGATTTCCTCACCATCCTTTTCATTCTTGAATGATTCCCATTATATCAAAAAAATATAGTATGTCAAGCAAGCGTATAATGATATACCAAATGGTAAAAAAACAGCAGCCCTTTGACTTTTGTCTGTAAATCCCGTATACTTTGCAAGAGAGCACGATTGCTGCTTGGGGAACTGGTTTCAAATTGGGTGTAACGATCAATTGCGTTAGAAAGGCTTGGGCATATCCATGAACAAAAAAATCAATTTTATATTAGACTTTTCCGTCATCACGATTGGAACGATCATTACTGCACTCGCAGTCTATTTCTTTATGATCCCCAGCAACGTTCTGGTGGGCAGCATTACAGGCTTGGCGGTGATCCTTGAAAATATCCTGCCCTTGTCTATGTCAACCATCACGATGGCACTCAATACCATACTTCTGGTCGTTGGATTTGTCTTTATCGGAAAGGAATTCGGAGCCAAAACGGTTTATACCTCCATCTTATTGCCCGTGATCCTTGGTATATTGGAAAAATACTTCCCCGATCAACGCTCGATCATGGGAGATCCCTTCGCAGATATGATCTGCTATGTGTTTTTCTCAGGCGTGGGTATTTCCGTCCTGTTCCATTGCAATGCATCCTCCGGCGGTCTGGATATCGTGGCAAAGCTCCTCAATAAATTCCTGCGGATCGAGCTGGGCAGTGCCTTGGCGATCGCAGGGATACTGGTCTCCGCCTGCACCCTCTTTTTCTATGAAACAAAGATCTTTATTTTAAGTATTCTGGGCACATACCTCAGCGGTGTTGTGGTCGATCGCATGATCTTTGGATTCAATATCAAAAAGCGCGTCTGCATCATCTCCAAAAAGGAGGCAGAGATCAGAGATTTTATCATCAATCACCTGCACAGCGGCGCAACCGTCTATGAGTCCATCGGCGCATATAATCTGGAGCCAAAAAGAGAGCTCATCTCCATCGTGGACAAAAATGAATACCTGAAGCTGATGGATTTTATCGAAAAGATCGATCAGGATGCCTTTGTCACCGTATACGAAGTCCATAAGGTGATCTATAGACCGAAAGTATAGCCCCATAGGCTGCGCTTGACCCGTAGACGGAATGAGGGCGGATGTAAACAGGGGAGGGAACCTTTCGGCAATATGTAGATACATCGGATCTGTAAAAATTGATTTCCTTGCATATATAACGCAGATTGTTGCGCAAAGAACTACTCGGGTATATAATGGAAACAAAAAACTCTTATCTGTATGGTAAGGCTGTAAAAAGTGAGGATATTATATGAATCTTACGGTGACAGTCAACTATAAACAATTGCTCGATGTCTTGCTGAATGTAGGGCTGATTCGCCCTGTGTTTATTTGGGGGGCACCGGGAATCGGAAAATCTGCGATCGTACAGGAATTTGCGGAGGATCTGGGGCTGGAATGTGTTTCTCTTTTGGGCAGTCAGTTGGCACCAGAGGATATTATCGGCGTGCCGCAGATTAAAGATGGCTTTAGTCAGTTTTGTCCGCCGAGAAGCATTGCACGCCAGAAACCGTATGTACTGTTCCTTGATGAACTCAACGCCTGCTCCTCCGAGGTACAGAAGGCGTTCTATTCGCTCATCCATGAACGGCGCATCGGAGAATATTATCTGCCAGAGGGCTCTATCGTGGTAGGCGCAGGCAATCGTGCACAGGATAACGCAATCACCCGTCCGATGTCCTCTGCGCTCATCAATCGAATGTTTCATGTCGAATTGATTGCCAGTCCGCGTCTGTGGCTGGATTGGGCAGCTCAGAATAATATCCATCCTTATATATATGATTATATTTCCAGCCGTCCGGATCATCTATGGTCAAAGCCGCCCAAGAGCGAGGAGCCTTTTTCTACACCGCGTTCTTGGCACATGCTGAGTGATGCGATAGAAAGCTATGGTTCAGATATCAGTGAGGAAAACCTGCGCGTTTTGGCAGCCGGAAGCCTGAGCCCACAGCACGCGACACAGTTTCTGGCATATATCCGTCAGGTGCGCAGTCGATATGCATTGAATAAGATCCTATCGCATGAGCAGCCTTGGCCAAGCCAGCCTGAGGAACGGGATGTGCTTTATTTTCTGGCACAGTCGCTCCGCGCACAGCTGGTCAAGGAGCTTCCGTCTGAGCGCGGAAAGCTCAGCGGAGACAGTCAAACGCTGGTTCTGCAAGCCAAAAGCTGTATCATGGAGCTTGCAGATATCAGTCTGGAGATCGCGCGCATGGCAGTCACACCAGAAGATGGAAAGGAACTGCCGGACTGGTTTGTTGTAGAGCTGTTCCGAGATCTCCCACGCCTTGCGGATAAGCGGAATCAATAAAATGAAGAAGAAAAATCAAACAAATCCCGCAGAGGAAGCATTTATGCAGGGATACAGACAGGTGATGCAGAATCCCGTCTTGGCACCCTTGCTCGAAGAGGCAAAACTCTACTTTGATGACAGCTATCCAATGGCACGGGAAGATTGGGCACGCATTACCAATCAGGGGGATCTCTATGCCAACAGCCATCGCCGCGCATCTCCGCAGGAGTGGGCATATATCATTGGGCATTGTCTGCTGCATCTGGCTTTGGGACATATTCGCGAGGATCGAAGCGGTGATCTGATCTGGAATGCTGCCTGTGATTGCATCGTAACACGCTATCTGTCTGATTTGCGTATTGGTACACCCCCAGAAGAACTGTCAGGGGTACTGCCGCCCAACACCAGAGAGGAAGAGACCTTGTACCAATGGCTGAAAGAGCATAACGAGGATGCTTACTTTCATTTCTCCACGATGAGCGGCGGACGACCGGATATGCTCTGGGAACCGATCCGTTTTCGGTGGTACAATCAGTCTGTAGACTGGAAACAGCTTTTTGCAGAAAGTCTCCGCGATGCACTCCGTGTGGCAGTGGACTATGCAGGCGGAGTACATACAAAGCCGGGGGCGCACAAAAGAATGGGACCGATTCAGCGCGCACAGGAATGGTTTCTATCCAGCTATCCCTTGCTCGGCGGCGTAGCTTCCGGCTTCCGTCTGGTGGATGATCCCTTGACGGTACAGCGTATGCAGATCCCTGTGGCTGCAATCTCCATTCAAATGCAAGAGATCTATGTGAATGTGAACGTCAATCTGACCGAGCAGGAGTGGCGGTTCGTTCTGGCGCATGAGTATCTGCATGCCGCTCTGTGCCATGACGCACGGCTGGAAAAACGAGATCCTGAGCTATGGAATGTGGCATGTGACTATGTGATCAATCAGTGGCTTCGGGATATGGAGGTCGGCTCCATGCCGGAAGGTGTGCTCTTTGATGCGGAACTTCAGGGTTTATCAGCAGAAAGCATTTATGATATTCTCGCTGCCAATCTGCGTAAATATAGGCGTATGGCACAGCGTGATATTCTTTTTTCTCCGCCTGACTGGAAAAATACAAAGGATTTTGTGGATTTGGATGCGTGGTGTCGTTCTGCTATCCAGCGTGGGCTGGAGTATCATGAGGGGCAAGGACGAGGTTATTTGCCGGAAGGCTTGATCGAGGAAATTTGGGCACTGTCTCAGCCGCCGATCCCTTGGGATGTAAAGCTTGCCAGATGGTTTGACGAGCGATTCGAGCCATTGGAAAAGCATCGCACGTACGCACGCCTCAGCCGCAGACAGAGTGCTACACCGGATATTCCGCGCCCATCATGGCAGTATGAAGAAGCTGCACAGGCAGGACGCACCTTCGGTGTATTGCTGGATACATCGGGGTCAATGGATCGCTCTTTATTGGCAGCTGCGTTGGGAGCAATCGCGAGTTACAGCACTGCGCGAGATGTAAACCGTGTTCGAGTGGTATTTTGTGATGCTGCACCCTACGATCAGGGCTATATGGAGGCAGTCGATATTGCAGGACGTGTTAAGGTGCGCGGCCGTGGGGGAACAGTACTTCAGCCGGGGGTAGAACTGTTGGAACATGCATCTGACTTTCCCAAGGAAGCACCGCTGCTCATCATTACAGATGGGGGCTGCGATCGACTGAAGCTGTATGGACGAGATCACGCATTTCTGGTTCCGTGTGGGTGCAGCCTGCCATTTCCGCCGCATGGACCCGTGTTTTATTTGAGATAATAGTCAGATTCTGATGAAAACAGACAAAATGGATGCCCCCTGTAACATACAGAGAAGCATCCATCTGTGCAGTATCATTCAATTTTCAATGTCTCCAAAATTCTGGATACATATTAAATCACTCTGGTTTGTATCTTGTATTTCCTGAAAGATGATCAGGTGCGGTTGTTGAAAATACAAAAGTTATTGTTGGAACATCCACGCTGGAAGTTGCCAGCCCCTTGGCGACCGAGATATCTTCTGTTGCGCATAGAGCCATCTCTGCGGCAGTAACGGGCATCAGAGCCGTTGTTCTCCGTGCCCCATGCGTTGTTGGGATCAATCGCCTGCGCGGATGGGGTATCCAGCTGGATCTGTCTGGAAAAGCTGCCATTAGAGGAAGGTACTTGTGGGATACGGGGCTGATTTTCAGCTGCAAATGCAGATAAGGTCAAGCTGCTTGCAGCCAATACACAAACAATGGCAGAGGTAATCAGTTTTTTGGATTTATTTCCGTTGAGCATAATAGAAAGTCTCCTTTGCAGTTTGTTGCGTGCAGGGGTGAAAGAAATCCCCAGCATTGGCTTGCGGTTGTGTTGAGAGGGGATATACGAAATCAAAAGATATCCATAATGCTTTCGCGCATTATGATCAAGGTTTTGAACGACTTCGGCGTCACAAGCGGTTTCTGCATAAAATTCCAATTCCCTGCCCAATATCCATACGATTGGGTTGAACCAGTGAATGGATCGAGATACGACCCCGAGCAGTTTCCACCAAAGATCGCGGCGTTTAAAGTGTACCAGTTCATGTGTCAGGATGAGGGATGCGCCGGATAACGGCAGTCCATCCGCAGGTACGGCAATGATCGGCCTCAAAAAACCAACCAGTATGGGTCCCTGAATCTCAGGCAGTGCCCTTAAAATCGGCTTTTGCCGCACGCCGCACGTTCGGGCGCATTGCTCTGCGAGCTGCTGAAGTTCGTCACAGACAGGTGCAGGATTCCCTTGGCAAAGCTTCCGGCGAAAGTGTTGGAACGTAAACAGATACCAGAATCCCAGTACAGATGTCCCGAGCAACCAGAAAATGACAAGCATTTTTTGTGCACCTGCGGTGAGGGAAAATGCTGTATCGCCTGTAGAAAAATCATCTTGCAGGAAGGGATCTTCGGTCACAGAAATATATTCCGAGGCAGCAGCCTCAGCAGACACCTGTATTTTTCCTTCTGATGCGGCGGGAAGAATCTGATAAAATGGGATCAAAAACAGCAGCACGATCGCGATGCATCCCAGATACCGAAAACGCTCGTTGATGTGATCCTTTGCCAAAATGAGCAGTCCCCTGAATAATAGATAGACACCGCTCGCGATCAAGTTTAACAGCAGCAGGGTACTGAGCAGGTAAGCAGCCATATAGAGTCCTCCCTCCTTATTGATGATCCAGCCATTCCTTCAAAGAATCCCGATCTTCCTCAGACATCTGTGTTCCCCCATATAGGGCGGCAAAGAAATTCTTGATAGAACCGTCATAAAGCGTATCCAGAATACCCTGTGCCCCATCGCGCTCATATTCTTTTTGAGATTTTATCGGATGGTAATAAGGAACCCTGCCGTTGCGTTTCGAGGTGATCACGCCCTTTTGAGTCAGACGGGAGAGGAATGTTGCTAACGTAGATGCCTTCCACTCCTTGTTATGGTGTTCAGAAAAATAAGCGGAGATTTGCGCTGCGGACATCGGTGCTTGTGCCTGCCATAGAACCTCCATGATCTCATATTCTGTTTCTGAAAGTTTTTTGGATCGATCCATTGTAGTGCCTCCTTATCCGAGATACGTCTATCTTGGATGAAAATAATTTTACTACACAGCTGTAGAAATGTCAATAGTTCTATACCGTTGTAGAAATAAAATATGTGCACCGTAGGATCTACAGAAAGATATATTTCTTAAAATATTAGATATAAAACATATAATGGGTGTTATAAAATCATATAAACTGGTCGGTATTGCCACTGAGAAAATAAATATAATAATAAAATAATTGAATTGGAGGAGACTATTGTGGCTTTAATTAAGTGTGCAGAGTGTGGAAAGGAAGTAAGTGATAAAGCACATATTTGTATTCATTGTGGATTTCCTTTTTAAAAGGAGTTGTGCTTTCAGAGTGTCCCAAAAGCCTTTCTGTCAGTTTGGTCTGTAGTGAAGCCGCCCCAAATTTTCAAAATCCAAGGACATGTGCCTTGGATTTTTTCTTTTCAGATACAGTAAGGAAATGAGAATCATGAAAATAATTGCTTTTCCAGAAAAGGGATAGTATCACGGATGGATCTGTTGGAGTTGGAATAAGGTCGTAAATTTTTATTGAGTATTTTCTGTAATACATATATAATCACCTTATTGAGAGATTTAGAAAAGAGGGGCATGATGGGAAACAATATACTTGATTATTGGTATACAATGGAATATTTTAATCCTTGCTGGCCAGTAGATCCTAAAAAAGACACGGATTTGACCGAAGAAAAATTACCTTGGGCACAACCCAACACAAATCCAAAATATCGTATAAGTTATGATATATATTTAGGCAAGGTCGTTACAGACACATTGACACGCTGGTTTCAGGAAGAACTCAAAATCGATATTGTAGATGATGCAGAGAGAGGAAGAACAAATACCTGTATTTTTGCGATCAAGGTGGATGAGAAAGGAAAGTATGTGTCCAAATCTTTCGCGGTGTCAACATTGGTTTGGGCAATCTGCAAATTGGTATCGTCACATTCCATGGATCAGGAATTGAACGATCGCGAATTTGAGATGCTGCAAGAAGATATAGATAAACAGATCATTGAAGAACAGCAGGATGACGAAGCGTTTATTATAACCAAAGATTATTTGCGTAAGATTTTTAGAAACGTGTGTGCCAGACTTCAACTTCCTGATAAACTTGCGAAATATGAAGTGTGGTCATCCGAACATAGGGATCACGCGGATAAAACAGGGGCGTTTCCACCATTAAATCCTGCCACAGAATTGATGCAGAGTTTTTATTTAAAAGATATAAAACGAGTACAGGATGATCCAACAGAAACAGTTCGGCAGTATACGAAAGCTTTGCTGGATACGCACGCTGGGCGGATACATATCGACTGTGATACTGCTCAGATGCGTACATGGGCAGATGCCAGTAAATTTCCACTGGGAGCGTGGCCGTCGACTTATAGCCCGAGTCTGATGCAGCAGCTTGGGATCAATCTTGCTATCTCAGATGAGCAAAAGATTTTTTCAGTGAACGGACCTCCCGGTACAGGAAAAACGACCCTTTTGAAAGAAATTGTAGCATCTAATGTGGTTCAAAGAGCAATTACGATGATGTCTTATCGGAATCCAGATGATGCATTTCAAAAACAAATTTTTGAAAATCCAATCGATCAGTTTAACAAAACCTTTTATGAAATGGATATAGAGCTTTCGCATTTTGGAATGATCGTTGCATCGAATAACAATGCAGCTGTGGAGAATATTTCCATTGAATTGCCCAAGTGGATCAAGAATGACCGCACTGGTCGATTTTCCGCGAAAAGTGAAGACTATGCAGAGCATACCTACTTTTCAGAGGTTGCATCTGCGTTGCTTGAGGAGCCATGCTGGGGATTGGTTTCTGCTAAATTAGGCAAAAAGGACAACATCAAAAAATTGGTCAACCGTCTTTGGTGGGCAAAGGATCAGAAAACATTAAGGCACTATTACGATGCCGAGCCTTATGATAGTGTGAAAGCGTGTGAGCGTTGGACGGAAGCGAAAAAAGCGTTTCAGAGAGCATTGGATGCAGTTGTAAAAGAACGGAGAGAGATCTCTTATGCACAGGGGATGCTGCGTAAGAGGGAGGAAGAACAAGAAAAATATCGGTCTGTAAAATCTGCCGAGGCACAGAAAAACGATGCATATTTGCGGGCGATCCAAAGTTTGAACAGCATTGAAGAAAAGCTTGCAGGATTAGAAGCGCGCCTGAGCATGGAGGAAGAAACTTGCGCACGGCTGAAAGCAAGAGCTCCGGCTTGGAAATGGATATTCCGAAGCCTCATGAAAAAGGATCGTATTATCTCCGCCTGGAATCAGAGCAACGAGCTGGTAAAAACGTTGGAAATCGAAATTGCAGAACGCAAGCGCAGCTGTGAGGATGCACGAAATGATAAAAATTTGTGCAAAAGAGACTGCGATGCTGCTGCTGAAGCAGTGAATAAGCAAAAGTGCATTTTAAGTGCATTACAAAAACAGCTGGAGCTTTATCAGAGGGATTTTGGGAAAAATTGGGCGGATGAAGACTTCTGGCAGGATATTTCACAGAATGAGGCATCTCAGTCGGCTTGTCCTTGGACAACTGCATCGTATGATAAGCTGCGGGAAGAACTGTTTTATCAGGCACTTATGCTTCACAAAGCCTTCATTCTGCACAGCAATGCGGTAAAGCAGAATTTAAATCGGCTGTTTACCGTGTGGGATAATAAAATTACGGGGGATGATCGAAATGCTGCATATGCGCATCTATTCAACACCTTACAGCTATTGATCCCCGTTGTATCAACCACATTTGCGTCGGTACAGTCCTTTCTGGATGGGATTGGTTCAGAAAAACTGGGGGTGCTGATTATCGACGAAGCCGGACAGGCTACTCCGCAAAGTGCAGTGGGTGCCATCTGGCGTACACAAAGGGCAATCGTTGTGGGCGATCCTTTTCAGGTGGAGCCTATTGTTACCGTTCCCAAAGCACTTCGAATGCGGTTTGCGGATGAGCATGAAATTCCTCCTGATTATCGTTTGCCCGAAATATCAGTCCAGATGTTAGCTGATCATATGAATCGTTTCGGAGGTGAAAGAACACTAGGGGATAATATCGTGTGGCTTGGATGCCCGTTGGTCGTACACCGCCGTTGCCTTGATCCGATGTTTACCATTTCAAATGAAATTGCATACAATGGGAGAATGTTCTCTAAGACACAGGTGCCGAGTCTGGAGAAGAAGTTTTTGTTAGAGGATTCTGTATGGCTGGATTGCAAAGGTTTAGAGCAGGGAAATCAGGATCACACCGTCTTGGAGCAGATCGCACTAGCAGGACAATTATTTGAAAAGGCAATCGAGGTTTACAACGGCCTTCCAGATCTATATTTCATCACACCCTTTACATCGGTAGCACGTCAATTGTCAAGAATGCTTCACAAGATCATCAGACAGAAGAGCTTGCCTATGGATGACAGCATCGTGAATGATTGGGTTAATTCGCATTGCGGTACCATTCATACATTCCAAGGCAAGGAGGCGGCAGAGGTTCTTTTGATTATGGGATGTGATCTGGATCGTGGGAAAGGTGCTGCACATTGGGTTGGTCAGAAGCCGAACATTATCAATGTTGCGGTTTCGCGTGCAAAATATCGTCTGGGGGTCATTGGAGATCACACGCTTTGGAGTGGTATTGCGTATGTTCAGAATATCTGTGAACATGTGCCTGTAATCACTGTGGAAGATTGGATGACAAACCATGGTGGTCGCCCTATAAGAAATTGATTTGAGGATAAGCTGGTAGAAGAGGATACCACAAAGACAGCGAGTTCCCAGCCGGCATTAAGATTTCAGATGTAGCAGTACAGTTATGTGCACGTTCCACAAATGGCAATTGCAAGCGCGGCTGCGTGTGAGCAATCAGTGGCAGGAGAACGGACGCGGCTGCGGCTGATACATTGCAGAACCTGCTGAATCCAACAAGAAAACAGGCATAAAAAAGAGGGTGCTGCCATCGCATAATGCGAGGGACGCACCCTTTTCTTAATTATTATGTAATTTTCAGATAGCCCGTGGAAACAAGCTGCTTTAAGTACTTTAGAAGCTGTAAAAATAAAAGAAAACCGCCTTTTCGCTTAGAAAAGGCGGTTTTTAATGGGTGCAGGGACAGGACTTGAACCTGCGACCTCCGGGTTATGAGCCCGACGAGCTACCAGCTGCTCTACCCTGCGATATCTGGTGTTTTGCACCGCTCACGTTTGGTGCTCCATTATAATATCATATCATGGTGTGTGTGTCAACCCTTTTTCAAAAGTTTTTTTGAAATTGAAAGAAAATAGAAAGCTGGCAGGTGCATGGGTGTACCATGCACCTGCCAGCGATGCGGAAAATCGATTGTTATTTGTCCTTGTGATGCTGCTCGCGATCATATTGTTCCATGCGTGAGTATTTGGAACGCATCATCTGTCGGCGACGCTGCCTCTGATGGCGAATGCGAATGACATAGAGTGCGATATAGAGCGCGAAGAACAGGATCAGGACAACGAGCAGGACGCGGAACAGAGGGGTGCTGAAGAAGTTTTCCAGCAAATATGCATAGTACAGCACCTCGGACATGGAAACGTCGCTCAAAGCGAGCAGATTTACCGTACCGTATGTAACGCCGTCACGCGAGAGCGTCAGCGTGCCGAGCTTGTCCCCTTTGGCGACCGGCGCAAGGATATCCTGCTTGATGGATAAGGTTTTTTCAAAGTCATCCAGCGTGAGATCTTTCGGGATGGTTGCTTGCAGTTCTTCTCCTGCAACCAGCATGAGAGAATCGGTCTGGGCAGAAAGACGGATGGGAACCTGTTCGATCTCGGCACCTTCTTCGATCAAGGTCTTGGAAGCATAGTTATCATATGCCCACATAAACAGACGCTTGGTCTCTGCAAAGGAAACCGGATAGACTTCACCCTTGGGGCGTTCCGTGCCCAGCATGACCGAGATCAGCTTGGCTTTTTTGCGTTCTGCTGCGGCAACCAGACAGTAGCCTGCCTGAGAAGTATGACCGGTTTTGACGCCCTTTGCGTAGCCATAGAACACGGGGCTGTTGCGTGAGAGGATCAGGTGATTGGTTGTGAGCAGATACAGGTTTTTGCCGTTGGGATGTTCTGCAACCTTGTTGGTGACACTCAGGTTTTTTTGTGCTGTATTGACAACCGTTGCGAATGTCTCATTTTTCATTGCTTCCTGTGTGATGCGGAACAGGTCATGTGCGGTCGTGTAATGGTTGTCATCGTGCAGACCATGGGGATTGACAAAATGGGTATCCGTACATCCAAGATCGGTCGCACGGCGGTTCATTTTTTCGACGAATTCCGGAACAGACCCTCCCACAAACCGTGCAAGGGTGTTAGCAGCTTCATTGCCGGACGGGAGCATCAGACCATAGAGCAGATCGATGACGGGGACTTCCTCGCCGGGGACGAAACCAGCTTTGGAACCATCTGCCGGAACATCGTTAAAATCTTCGGGGAGCACCGTCACCTTTTGGTCTAAGTCCTGTACATTTTCCAGAACAATCAGTGCGGTCATGATCTTTGTGGTCGATGCAGGATAGCGGCGATCCTCTGCATTTTTTTGATAAAGCGGCATGCCGGTGACGGGATCGCCTAAGTAAACAGCGGCTGCCTGAATCGCTGGATCTTCAATGGCTTGCGCAGTCGGGGTCAGCAGCAGCGAGATACACAGCAGGACAAGAAACAATGCGGCAAGACGGTGCCGCAGGACAGGGAAAGTCATTCTTTGGGTTCCTCCAACATAAAGTCCTCATCAGAAAAGTGTCCGCGCAGGATCGCCGGTTTCGGCGGAATCCGACGGAGCGGATCGTAACGGAATGCGCGGCAAGCGTGGGTAGTCGGGACGACACCACGCCGACGGCAGGCAACATGTTCGGCATCGAGCGGAACAGACCGCGCACAGTAAAGACAGCGCGGTTCGATGTCCTTACGGAACAGAAAACGATTGGGTCGCAAAACGCACGACACCTCCTTCGTCTATCAAAGGTTAGATATAATCTATTATAGCCGAATATGCCGGTTTTTGCTAGAGAAAATTGCACAAAAAAGTGAAAACAGCAGCAAGAGAAATGTGGGTCGATCAATGGGACGGGTGACCAAGGAACAGAATACAGGCGTTGGGAGTGGAAAGAAGACTTGCACGAGCATAGTAAGCGCGGCGGCGAGCAGACCATGGATGAGTTTACCATACAAAACGCGCCGCATCGACAGCCCTTTGACAACGGCGGCTGTTTGGCACAGTACAGAGCAGCCACCAAACCCGACAAGCAGGCTCATTGTGGGGAGCAGGGCACGTCCGGCTGTGTGCGGAAGCTCTACAAGTCCGCTGGTCATTTCCAGCAGTCCGGTCAGGATCGTGGGGGCGGCATCCGGCGGTGCGCCCAAAAACCACAGCAGGGGGGCACAAAAAACAGGAGCATGGGAAAATAGATCGGCGGCTTCCAGTACGCGGCACAGCATGGAAAAAAGCATGATAAACGCCGTAATCTTGAGGCAGGAGCACCCAGCCTGTTCGGTAGACTGGACAAGGCTTGCGGCAAAGGGCAGACGTGGAGGGAGCGTTTGCTTTGGTGCGGTATCGGAAACGGCCGTATGCGGTGCGACAAGCAGTCCGGTCAGGAGGGCTGAGACGATATGGATGCCATAGAGCAGAATGCCGATCTTTACAGAGCCGCACAGGGCGGAGCCGCATACACCGATGAGAAATGCGGGGCCTGTATTGTTGCAGAAGCCCAGCAGGGTCTCGGCTTCCGTGCGGGACAGCGTATCCGATTCATAAAGCTCGCGTGCCGCCTGTGCGCCGATTGGATAGCCGCCGATAAGGCCGAGCAGTAGGGGACCGGCGCATGCACCGGAAAGTCCATACACACGGCGCAGACAGGGGGCACACCATTTCCCAAGCCACTGTACTGCACCCGTGCGGATCAGCAGACCGCTCAGCACAAAAAAAGGGAACAGTGCGGGGATCGCGGTCGAACATGCGATGGAAAGCCCCTCTCGTACACCTTGCGCGGCTGCACCGGTATAGGGTAGGATCAGGAGAAAAAGCGCGGCAGAAAACAGGATACCCGAACCGGAAAGCAGTATACGCATACAACAGACCTCCTCATGCCTGCAAAAATCAGCTTTGTCCATCGTATGCAGGGCGGTCTAGTTTCATGCTTTGGACGCATAGACTGTGAGATGGAAGGGAGGTGCATGGGGATGGGTCTGGCCGAATGGAGTCAGCGCGTTGGCCGCGTGGTGCAGGGCAGACCGCGGCTGGAGGTGGAAAACGGGAGGCTTGTGATCGAACAGCACAAAAGTGTGCGTGCATATAGCAGCACCTGTATTCGGGTGGATTGCCCGGGCGGTGAAATATGGATCGAGGGAGAAGGGCTCATGCTGGAGGCACTCTCCCACGCGGAACTGACGGTGCTTGGAACAATCCGGCATGTGACATGGAAGGACAGGTGAGGGGGAATGCTCGGACGATTTTTGGAATGGGCGGCAGGAAAAGTAAAGATTCAGGTACAGGGTGCATCCACAGAACGCTTTTTGAATGTGTGCCTGCGCAGTGAGATCCAGCTATGGGATGTCAAACGGGTCGATGCGCGTACCCTCACGGCAGTGGTATCGCTGGGGGATTTTTACCGTCTGCGCGGCGCGATGGGCAGAACAGGATGCCGCGTGCATGTGCTGGTTAAAAAGGGGCTGCCTTTTTGGGGCAAGCGGCTGCGTAAGCGTCCGGTGCTGCTGGGCGGTTTTGTCGGGCTTGCAGGAGTTCTCGTGCTGCTGGGGCAGTTCCTGTGGGTGCTGGAGATCACAGCCGCTCCTGGTGTGCCCGTTGGGAAGCTGCGGCGGATCTTACGGGAATCTGGTATTTATGAGGGGGCGTATCTCGGTCAGATCGAGACCGATACCGCGCGACGCGCCGTGCAGACCGAGATCCCTGAAGCCGGCGTCATTACGATCACCCATATCGGCAACGCCATGCGCATAGAGGTGGAAGCCTCCACACCAACGCCGGATCAGCTGGATCGGGCAGCTCCAACGGGATTGGTTGCTGTGCGTTCGGGGGTCATCAGCAGCGCAACAATTACGGGTGGAGATCTGTTGGTGAAACCGGGGGATGCAGTTGAAAAGGGAACGCTGCTCGTTTCCTCCGCAGTGCCCAATACGACCGAATGGGGCGTGCCGCATCGCACGCATGGAATGGGGCGCGTCATGGCGTATACCAGCCGTACAGCTGACTTTATCTGTCCGCTCGATTGGGTCAAACAGACCCCGACCGAGAAAGTACATACGAAATATGCGCTGATTCTCGGCAATCACCGAATAAATTTGTATTTAGGGAGTGGTATTTTGGCAGGGAGTTGTGATAGAATAATAGAAAAAACAAGGCTTTCGATTGGAAGCCGTTTGATGTTGCCTGTCTCACTGGTTCGGCAGACCGATCGGGAACAAGATGCCACCCCGATCACGGGCGATGCACAGACTGTGGGAGAGGCGGTTGCGGCGCGCTTTCTGGAGGATCTGGAACAAACGATAGATGGAAGGATTCTGGAAAGCAGCTGGCAGGCGCAGGAGCAGAATGGCGCAGTGCGCGTACACATTACCGTGTCCTGTGAGGAGCAGATCGCGGCCGAGATGATCGACCGTACCCCACTGCCTGAAAAACCGCAGACAGAAGACGGACAGCCATAAGTCTTGTAAAGTGAGAAAGGCATAATACTATGACAGAAAAAACCATGCAGATGGAACAGGCGGATCTGATGATCGCCATTTTCGGCGCGTTCGATGAGAACATTAAACTCATTGAGCGCGAACTGGGCGTGTCGATCGTCAGCCGAGAAACCGAACTCAAGATTTCCGGCAAACCGGAAGCCGTAGAGACCGCAGAGCGCGTATTCATCGCGCTTCTGGAAATGGCGCGGCGTGGGGATGCCGTCAGCGTACAAACCGTACAATATGTCATCGGACTGGCATGCGAGGGGCGCGAGCATGAAGTACACACAATGGGGCGTGACGTGCTTGTAATCACTGCAAAGGGCAAGCCCATCAAGGCAAAGACCCTTGGGCAGAAGAAGTATATGGAAGCCATCCGAAACAATACCGTCACAATGGGTATAGGTCCTGCCGGTACAGGCAAGACCTATCTGGCGGTTGCCGCAGCCGTTGCGGCGTTCCGTGACAAGCAGGTGTCGCGCATCATTTTAACGCGCCCTGCGGTCGAGGCAGGAGAAAAGCTGGGATTTCTGCCCGGAGACCTGCAAAGTAAGGTCGATCCCTACCTGCGCCCACTGTATGACGGACTCTTTGATATGATGGGTGCGGAGACCTTCCAGAAGCACATGGAAAAAGGCTCGATCGAGGTCGCGCCCCTTGCGTATATGCGTGGACGTACCCTCGATGACTCCTTTATTATTTTGGACGAAGCGCAGAATACCACACCAGAGCAGATGAAAATGTTCCTGACCCGTATCGGCTTTGGATCGAAAGCAGTTATCACCGGTGATATCACACAGGTCGATCTGCCTGATGGCAAGACTTCTGGACTCAAGGAAGCATCCCGTGTTCTGGCAGATGTAGAGGATATTGCGCAGTGCTATCTGACCGATAAGGACGTAGTGCGCCATGAGCTGGTGCAGCGCATCGTTAAGGCGTATGCGGACTACGAAAGCCGCAAGAAACCGCGCGAGCGGGAGGAGCGTCCGGTACGCCGCGAATACGCCGCACAGGCGGACAAGCCGCAGGCGGCATCGCGTACATTCCGCCGCCGATTGGAGGGGAGAAGATGAAGCATCGTATCCGTGTGACGGCAGAGACAGCACTGCCAGACGAAGAAGCCGTTCGCAAGCTGATTATAGAATGTGCCGAGCAGGTGCTGAGACAGGAGCAGGTCGATTTTGATAGCTTCATTGATGTGACCATTGTCAATGATGAGACCATTCGAGAAATGAATGCAGAATACCGCGAAAAGGATGCGGTCACCGATGTCCTGTCGTTCCCGATGTATGAGTTTTATAACGGAGAGCCGCAGGAAGAACTCGAATATGATCCGGAAATTGATTGCGTGATGCTCGGAGATATGATCCTTAACTATGACCGCGCCTGTGAGCAGGCGCAGGAGTTTGGGCACTCGGCAGAGCGGGAGTGTGGGTTTCTGACTGTACATTCCGTGCTGCATCTTCTGGGCTATGACCACGAACGCGAGGAGCCGGATCGTCTGCTCATGCGAAAGAAAGAGGAAGAAAACCTCGCAGCATTGGGACTGGTGCGCCCGATATGATGGGGCGTGAGATCCGAAAGCTGCGCCAAAGCTTTCAATATGCCATGCGCGGCATCTGTCTGTGCATGAGAAGTGAGCGGAATTTTCGCATCCATCTTACGGCGACCTGCTATGTGACCGTATTTGCGGTACTGGGTCAGCTTTCCATGGTCAAGTGTGCAGTGCTTGCGCTGTGCTTTGGCGTGATGATGGGCGCGGAGCTTATGAATACGGCGATCGAGTATCTATGTGACTGGAAGGCGTCGGGGTATGACCGCACGGTGCGCGATGCCAAGGATATCGCGGCTGCGGCGGTGTTCGTGTGCGCCGCCGCATGCACCGTGATCGGACTCCTCTTTTTTGTGCCGGCGGCAGGCGTCATCGCACAAAAGCTATGGACATATAAAGTGATACTGGCTGCGCTCGTGCTTTCTGCACCGTGCGCGGTTGGGTTCATTGTTGGATTTGGAAGGAAAAGATAAATGGAAATTACAAAAACTGCCATTATTTCAATGGTTGGCCGACCAAACGTTGGCAAATCTACACTTACAAATAAGCTGGTCGGGCGCAAGGTTGCGATCGTATCCAATAAGCCGCAGACTACGCGCACCCGAATCACGGGATTACTGAATAAAGACGGCTGTCAGTATGTCTTTCTGGATACACCGGGGCTGCATAAGCCGCGTTCCCGTCTGGGCGATTACATGGTAAAGGTCGTGGAGGATACCGTATCCGAGGTCGATGTGGCAGCACTGATCGTAGAACCGATCGCAAACATTGGGGCACCGGAGGAAAGTCTGATCGCACAAATCAAGGCGGCTGGCATCCCTGCTGTTCTGATTATTAACAAGACCGATACCGTAAAGCATGAAGATCTGCTGGCTGTGATCGCGGCGTATGCGGCGGCGCATGAATTCGATGCAGTCGTACCGGTTTGTGCGCGTACCGGTGAGGGACTCGATATCCTGCTCAGGGAATTTGACAAGTTTGCGCTGGAAGGGCCACAGCTGTTTCCGGAGGATATGGTTTCCGACCAGCCGGAGAAGCAGATGGTTGCCGAGGTCGTGCGTGAAAAGATGCTGAAGCTGCTTGATCGGGAAGTGCCGCACGGCGTTGCGGTCGGTATCGAGCAGATGGAAAAACGTGAAAATGGCGTCATTGCCATTCATGCGACCATTTACTGTGAGAAGGCAAGTCATAAGGGAATCATCATCGGCAAGGGCGGTGCGATGCTGAGGCGCATTGGTGAGCTGGCACGCCGTGACCTCGAGCGCGATTTCGATGCCAAGGTATATCTGGATCTCTGGATCAAGGTGAAGGAGGATTGGCGCAACAATCAGTACCAGATGCGCAATTTCGGATATCAGGACGAATAAACGGATAAATCGGAGAAAATGCAGAAAATTCCAACATAATGTCGTATTTTTGGGGCAAGATAAACCCGAAAGGAGCGATTCTGATGGAAGTACAGGCATTTTGGGAGCGATTTATCCACACGGGAGAGCCGGCTGCATATTTATTGTATCGCGGACTGGCACAGGACAAAGAGGAGCAACATGGAGCATCTGACGCTCAAAGGACTGGTGATCCGAGAGAATGATTTCGGGGATCAGGATCGTTATATCACCGTGCTGACAGAGGCAGGACGGCATATCGAGGTATTGTGCAAGGGAGTGAGGCGGCGCGGCGGCCGTATGGTACATGCCGTGCGGTTGTTCTGTTACAGTGAATTGACGCTGTATGCCGGTCGGCGTGGAAAATTTACGCTGGTACAGGCAGATCTCATCGCCTCTTTTTGGGGCGTGACCGAAAGCATGGAAAGCTATGCGCTGTGCTGCTATCTGGCAGAACTTGCCGGACACATGACGGATACTGAGATCGATAGTCCAGCAGCAGCACGCCTGCTGCTCTATGCTTTGCGTGCCATTGCCGACCAGAAGCGTGACCGGCTTACCGTCAAGGCGGCGTTTGAACTGCGGCTCATGGCAGAAAGTGGATATACGCCCGAACTGTCCGCCTGCTCGGTGTGCGGCACACAGCAAATGGAGCCGATTTGGTTTTCTCCAACGGATGGGGTGTGCCGCTGTGATGCGTGTGCAGCGCGGCTGGGTGCGGCTGGGTATGTACGTCTGACCGCTGCAACTTATGCGGCACTCCTGCATATCTTGACACAGGAGATCCCGCGTGTTTATGGATTTGCATTGAGCGGCGCGGCGCGTCTCCAGCTGGCAGCGTTATGCGAGGCCTATGCCCTTTGTCATGCAGAGAGAGGCTTTGACAGCCTCACATTTTATCACGCTCTCGAACCTGAGGGAGCGATTTTAGGAGCATTGGGAGCAAAAAAATGAACCGATTGTCAGAAAAATCACTTCGTACATTGGAATATTTTACCGTTTTGGATCTGCTCGCGGCGCAGACTGTGTCGGCGCACGGGCGTGAGCTCGCGCTGGCACTGCGCCCCATCACCGATCGGGAGGATGCGGCACTCTATCTGCGGCAGACGACAGATGCCAAGAACATGATGGTCAAAAATGGCAGTCCAACGCTGGGCGGTATCCGTGATATCACGGCGTCCCTGCGCCGCTGTGAAGTGGGCGGCGCACTCAATATGCGTGAACTGCTGGAAGTGGCATCGTTATTGCAGGCATCCAGACTGATGCAGGCATACTTTGCCGAGCAGGAGGAAAAAACCACATTGACCCCGATCTATCATCGGTTGTCGGGCAATCGCAGTCTGGAAGAAGCCATCACGACCTCTATTTTGTCGGAGGAGGAAATGGCAGATGGTGCATCGGCAGAACTGACCTCCATCCGCCGTGAGATGCGCCGCATCGGCGGACGCGTCCGCGAAACACTGGGACGTTTGGTTTCGGGGGATCGCGCGAAGTACTTACAGGAAGCCATCATCACACAGCGCAATGGACGCTTTGTTGTACCGGTCAAGGCAGAGCATCGCGGTGACGTACCCGGACTTGTACATGATACCTCGGGTACAGGCGCGACCATATTCGTAGAGCCTGCGCAGGTGGTGGAGATCAACAACCAGCTCAAGGTGCTGGAGGGACGTGAGCAGCAGGAGATCGAGCGCATTCTGCGTGCGCTGTCCGCTGAGGTGTCCCAGTTTGCAGAGTCCCTGCGTGAAGACTATGAGGCATTGTGCGCCTTTGATTTTATTTTTGCACGCGCCAAGCTGTCGTTCGCGCTGAATGCCTGTGAGCCGCAGATGGTGGAAGATTACCGCGTCAACCTACAGCGTGCGCGTCATCCCCTGCTCGATCAGAAAAAGGCAGTCCCGATTGATATTGCCATTGGGGACGCCTATGATACGCTGGTCGTTACCGGACCCAATACAGGCGGTAAGACAGTATCCATCAAGACGCTTGGACTACTGTGCCTCATGGCGCAGTCCGGTCTGCATATTCCGGCAAGTGAGCTGTCCGAGGTCTGTATCTTTGAAAATATCTATGCGGATATCGGCGATGAACAGTCTATTGAGCAGAGCCTTTCCACCTTCTCCTCCCATATGAAAACCATCGTGGGAATCATGGAGAAGTGTGCACGCGGCGATCTTGTGCTGTTCGATGAGCTGGGTGCAGGGACAGACCCGATCGAGGGCGCGGCCCTTGCGGTATCGGTCATTGGATATGCAAGACAGATGGGTGCACGCGTTGCCGCAACGACCCATTATTCCGAGCTGAAAACCTTTGCGCTCACAACGGATGGCGTGGAAAATGCGTCCTGTGAATTCGATGTGGGTACACTGCGCCCGACCTATCGTTTGCTGACCGGTATCCCCGGCAAGTCCAATGCATTCGCGATCGCGGCGCGGCTCGGGCTGCAGCCGACTATTTTGGAACGCGCAAAGGAACAGATCTCCAACGAGAATACACGGTTTGAAGATGTTTTGGCGGAGCTGGAAAAGGAACGCCGACAGCTGGAGCGGTACAAGGCAGAGGCAGAGCGTCTGCGTGCATCCGCGCAGAGTGAGCGCGACAAGGCAGAGAACCTGCGCGATAAAACGCAGGATGAGACCGACCGCATTTTGGAAAATGCACGGCTCAAGGCTGACCGTATCCTAAAGGATGCGCGTATGGCAGCAGAAACGGTATTCGACGAGTTGGAAGATATGAAGAAGCAGGCACAGAAATCGGTGGCGGATGCCAATTTGTCTGCGGCAAAGAGCACGCTGCGCGGCATCATCACCCAGACGGAGACCGAACTGCGCGGTCAGGCGCGGCAGAAGCACACGGTCGATCCGGCGTCGGTCAAGGACCTCAAGCCGGGCGATGAGGTGCAGCTGCTCAATGTATCGGGTGTGACCGCAACCGTGCTCAAAGCACCCGATGCAGAGGGCAATGTACAGGTACAGGCGGGTATTATGAAAATGATGGTTCGCGTGGAGGAAGTCCGTCCGCTCAAAAAGAAGGGCAGCAAGCAGGCGCAGAAGCAGCCTTCCGGCGGTAAGCGCGATGTGCGCGAACTGCGTGTGCAGGCGGCACCGAGTGAGGTCGATGTACGCGGACTCTGTGCGGAGGAAGCGATCCTTGAGGTGGATCAGTTTATTTCGTCTGCTCTCATGAGCAAGCTTCCCAGCGTGCGCATCATCCACGGCAAGGGCACGGGGACTCTGCGTGCTGCCATCCAAGCGCACCTCAAGCGCAATAAGTTCTGCAAGACTGTGCGAAACGGCGTGTTTGGAGAAGGTGAGATGGGTGTGACGGTCGTCGAGTTTCGCTGAACCAAATTGTTTCAGAAAAAATTAAAACTTGAAAAATAGACAGATAATCCGTTGATAATTGTCTAAATAGTTCAATATTGGGTGCAAGAAACGAGGAATTTCTACAAATCTGTATATTGTTTCTGTTCGAATGGGATTGACGAAAAGAGAAAAAAACGGTATCCTATTATTATATTGATAAATGACAGTCTGAAATAGTCAAAGCACGGATTAAACTTTGAATTTAGGGAGCGGTGAGGAAATGTATTCGAAAGAAGTACAGGTGACTAATCAGGTAGGTCTCTATGCAAGACCGGCAACTTTTTTCATTCAGAAGGCAAATGAGTTCAAGAGCACGATCCTCGTGGAAAAGGAAGAACGTCGTGTGAACGCAAAGAGCCTGCTCGGTATCCTGTCTCTTGGGATCACCAAGGGCACTACGATCAATCTGATCGCTGACGGCCCGGACGAAGAAGAAGCAGTCAATGCTCTGGTAGAGCTGATCACTTCCAACTTCTCTGACTGAGCCATTTCGCAGGGTTCATAAAAGCACCGCGTCAGCGGTGCTTTTCTTGTATACCATAAACTTTGATTGTTAAAATAGGTCTGGAACAAAATCATGCACGAACGATTTGAAGAACTCAAGGCTCGCGTGCGCAGTCTGCCGCTGGAGCCGGGTGTCTATATCATGAAGAACGGTACCGGTGAGGTCATCTATGTCGGCAAAGCGAAGGCACTCAAAAACCGTGTATCCCAATATTTTCAATCGGATGCACGGCACAGCCCAAAGACGCTGCGGATGGTATCGAATATTCGTGACTTCGATATTATTGTAACAGAAACGGAATTTGAGGCACTGGTACTGGAAAATCAGATGATCAAAAAGTATCAGCCTAAGTATAATATCCTGCTGAAGGATGATAAGGGCTACCCCTTTATTAAGGTCACATTGTCCAAGCCCTATCCGGAGTTTTCTATTGTGCCAAAGCTCGCGGCAGATGCAGACCGGTATTTTGGGCCATATACCAGCCGCCGCGCGGCATACCATGCGATCGATACGGTGTGCGAGGCACTGAAGCTTAAAACCTGCCGCCGCGTCTTTCCACGCGATATCGGAAAAGACCGACCCTGTCTCAACCTGCATCTGGGACGCTGCATTGCACCTTGCACGGGGCAGATCAGCGCGGAGGAATACGGAGAGCGTGTAAGGGAAGCGGTCGATCTTCTGGAAGGCAACGACAAAAAGCTGCTGTCCGATCTGGGGGCACGCATGGAACAGGCGGCGGAAGAACTGCACTTTGAGCAGGCGGCTGTCCTGCGTGACCGCATTCGTGCCATTCGCGCATTGGGCGAAAAGCAAAAGGTGGTATCGGCGGCGTTTGCTGAGTTGGATGCAGTTGCCTATGTGCAGGGACAGACCCGCGGCTGTGTGGTCGTGCTGCACTATCTGGCAGGCAATCTGCACGATAAGGAATTTACCCTGCTGGATGGGGTGATGGCAGCAGATGCAGGGGAGGCACTCGGTGCATTCCTCAAGCAGTACTATGCGTTCCGAAATGCCGTTCCGCGCATGGTGCTGCTTTCCAGCCCGATCGATGAGAGTGAGGCGGTAGAGGAGTTCCTTGCCACGATCGCGGGGCGCAAGGTGGAGCTTGCCGTGCCGCAGCGCGGCAGAAGGCATGATATCATCCGGTTGGCTGAGAAAAACGCACGGGAGGAGATCCTGCGCGTAGAGACCAGTCAGGAACGGCGCGTCAAATCGCTTGAACTCTTGCAGCAGATGACAGGGATGCAGACACTGCCCCATGTGCTGGAGGCGTATGATATCTCCAATTTTGCCGGACAGGATACCGTAGGCTCGATGGTCGTTTTCGAGGATGCCAAGCCTGCAAGATCGCGGTATCGCAAGTTCCGTATCGCGGTCGCTGCCAAGGGGCAGGATGACTACGCGTCCATGCGTGAGATGCTTACGAGACGCTTGCAGCGGTGGAAGGATGGGGACGAGAAGTTTTGTCCGCTCCCAGATGCTTTCCTCATCGACGGCGGATTGGGACATGTGCGCATTGCGCGTGAGGTGCTGACCGCGTTTGGTGTGACCGTGCCTTGCTTCGGCATGGTCAAGGATGACCACCACCGCACACGCGGACTGGTAGCTCCGGACGGACGGGAGTTCGGCATTTCTACGGTTCCGGCGGTATTTGCCCTCATTGGACGCATTCAGGAGGAGGTGCATCGCTTTGCGATCACCTACAACCGTGCACTGGGCAGCCGAAAAGTACGCGGATCTTCGCTCGATCAGATCGAGGGCGTAGGTGAAAAACGGCGCAATGATCTGCTGCGTCACTTTGGAACGATCGAAAATATACGCGCGGCTTCCTTGGAGGAATTGTCGCGCATCGTGCCGCGCACGGTAGCAGAGCATGTGCGGGCATATTACGACACACAGAAAAAACAAAAGCAGTTGGAGGAACCATAAAACGATGCGAGTGATCTCTGGTAAGGCACGCGGAAAAAAACTGCTCCCCGTGCCCGGCATGGATACCCGCCCGACGACCGATCGGGTGAAAGAATCCGTATTCAATATCATTCAAAATTCCGTGCGGGATGCACGCGTGCTCGATCTGTTCGCAGGAACCGGACAAATGGGCATTGAGGCTCTCTCTCGCGGCGCGGCACACTGTGACTTTGTGGATCATGATAAAACAGCACAGGGCATCATCCGCAAAAATATAGAGGCAGCACGCGTTGCGGAGCAGGCATATATGGCAGGTGGAGATTTCGGTTCCTTTGTTGCAGGATGCAAAAAAGGAACCTATGATCTGATCTTTCTTGATCCGCCCTATGGCGGCAAGATCTTGCAGGATGCCATTCGCGCAATAGAAAGGTTTGACATCTTGTCGAGAACTGGTATAATAGTATGCGAAAGTGCCGTAGGGGATGCTGTGGAGACACATTTGGCAGTGGGGCGCACCTACCGCTATGGTACGATCCAGATCACGATCCTATCACATCAGCAGGAGGATGGAACGGACGAATGAAAATAGCAATCTATCCCGGCAGCTTCGATCCGGTCACGCTGGGACACTTGGACGTTATCAAGCGCGCAGCTTCACTCTTTGATCGCTTGATCGTTGTTGTAATGCACAATCAGACCAAAACTCCTATGTTTACGCTGGAAGAAAGACAGGATTTTCTGCGCCGCATTACGCACCATCTGGATAATGTAGAGATCGATGCATTTAGCGGTCTGCTGGCAGATTATGCGGACAAGCGTGGTGCATGTACCATCGTCAAGGGTTTACGCGCGGTTTCTGATTTTGAGTATGAGTTTCAAATGGCTTTGGCAAACCGCAAACTCAACCCTGATCTTGATACAGCCTTTTTGATGACGAGCGCGAAGTATATGTATCTATCCTCGTCGATTGTCAAGGATATTGCCGCACATGGCGGCGCGATCTCAGGCTTCGTCTCTCCGCAGATCGAAGATGAGGTCCTCAAACGAATGAGAAAGGAAGACTGAATGTATGGCAGCTGCATTAGAAGAACTGATCAATAATATTCAGGAAATGGTTCAGGAGGCGTGGACACTTCCGCTGGCAAGTGATAAATGTGTCATTGAACGTGAGCGTATGCTGGATCTGATCGACGAACTGCGCAGTACCCTGCCCGCGGATATCAAGATGGCGGCGGAGATCGTCCAGCAGAAGAATCAGATGATGGCAGATGGACATAGAGAGATCGAGAATATGAAGAAGCGTCTGGAGGAGGAAGCACGGCGCATCCTCAGCAAGACCGAGATCATGCAGCAGGCGCGCGCGCGGGCAAAGGAGATCGTGGGCAATGCCGAGATCCAGGCGCGTGAACTGCGCCGCGCAGCAAGTGAATACTGCGAGGATTCGCTCAAACGCGCAGAGGAAGCAATGAGCCTTTCCACAGACGAACTGAGAAAAGTGCGCTCACAATTTCGAGCAGCATCGAAAAAATGAGAAAACAACGAGAGGACGCAGATGCGTCCTCTCGTTGTTTTAGGAGAGTAAAGGATAGAACCGAACAATCGAACAAATGTACGAAAGAAGCGGAGAAATACGAAAAAAAGTACACTTCTGTCTGTTAAAATTGCGGTAAACGCATGGAAAGGGGTTGCAATTTGGTTACAAAACGACTATAATAGAACAAGAATAGAGTGAAGCTCTGTTTTTTAGCGTCCCTGAAAACAGGACGCTGGGTATAGGTATTTAGAACATGAACGATTTTTTTCACATCAGTATTTTACTTGAGCCCTGTCTGGATGCGCTCAGTATCCAGCCAGATGGCGTATACATAGATGCCACCCTTGGCGGTGCAGGACATTCGTTCCATATCGCCAGCCGCTTGTCCGAAGCAGGCACACTGCTCTGCATCGATCGCGACAGGCAGGCTCTTGACAATGCGGAGATCCGTTTGGCTCCCGTGCGCGATCGCGTGCGCCTGTGCCAGAGCGATTTCCGGAAGCTGGATGATGTGCTTGCACGCGAAGGCTTTGCACAGGCAGATGGTATCCTGTTCGATCTCGGCGTATCCTCGCCTCAGCTCGATCATGGCGAGCGCGGCTTTTCTTATATGAAAGATGCACCGCTCGATATGCGCATGGATCAGGGACAAGCCCTGACAGCCTATGAGATCGTCAATGCATGGAGCCGCGAGGAGATCCGCCGCATTTTGTTCGAATATGGAGAAGAACGCTATGCACCGCTGATTGCCGCTGCGATCGAGCGGCGTCGTGCAGAAAAACCGATCGAAACCACGCTTGAGCTCGTGGATATCATCAAGGGCGCAATGCCGGCAAAGGCACTGCGCGAAAAACAGCATCCGGCAAAGCGCAGCTTTCAGGCTATCCGCATTGCCGTCAACGATGAGCTCGGTGCTGTGGCAGAGGCAATGGAAAAGGCTATTGATGTTTTGGCACCGCATGGCAGACTCGCTGTCATCACGTTCCATTCGCTCGAAGATCGTATCGTCAAGAATACATTCCAAAAAGCCGCGCAGGGTTGTACCTGTCCGCGGGATTTTCCTGTATGCGTGTGCGGAAATAAGCCGCGCATCAAGATCATTACACGCAAACCGATCGTTCCGGACGGAGAAGAACTGACCGAGAACGCACGCGCACGCAGCGCAAAGCTCCGCGTGTGCGAGAAACTGGGGTAACTACGAGAGGAGTCCAAGTATGATGCATGCAAGCCGCGAAAGCGTTGCCTATCAAATGGACGCTGCATCGTCGCCAGACCAGCTGTATACCAGCCGATTCGGGCAGCAGCAAACAGAAGCTGCACCCAAACGGCAGGAAAAGCCGGCAGGGAGACAGCCGGCGTTAGAACATAAAAAAACAGCTGCACGGACGAGCAAGAAAAAAACAGTACAGAAAGTTCGGCAGAGAATCCGTTTGGTTACACCGGCACGTTTGTTTTGTGCTGCTTTCATCGCGATTCTATGCGCTAGCCTTGTGTATTCACAGATGATGCTCACGATCAAGACCCATGAACTGAGTCAGTGCGAGAGCGATCTCAAGGTGCTCGAAAGCACATATGTATCGCTCATGAGTAAGTATGAGCAGCAGTATAACGCCGATTATATTGCGGAATATGCAGAAAATACTTTGGGTATGGTCAAGCTGGGGGCTGGACAGATCGAGTACATTGAACTTGCAAGAGAGGCGGGGATCGAGGTAACATCTTCGGCACCGACAACGGGCGGCGTGGTCGGTTCCCTTGTGCGCGGCTTTACTGCACTTTTGGAATATCTGCGATAAGCCCCGCAATAAGATAGATACTACGGGAGTGAGAGGTGTCATGCACTTCTGACTCCTTTTTTTCTGAATTTCACGGAGGAAATATGCTTATGGATATCAACGGATCGGGCAATGATACCAAGGGCAATGGTTCAAAAGCACCCAGCACCAGAATGAAACGGCGTATGGCCGTCATGGCAATGCTGGCATGTGTGATTGGATTCTCGGCAGTGGTCGTGCGTCTGGCGTGGATGCAGCTCTATCGATTTGAGTACTACAACACAAAAGCCAGCTCCCTTCAAACAAGAGATACGATCTTACAGCCCAAACGCGGTACGATCTATGACAGCAATATGACCGAACTCGCCGTTTCTGCAAGCACAGAACGTGTGGAGATCTATCCAAGTCAGTTTATCAGCAAAGATAATATCAATTCCAGCCCAACGGGGCTGAATATCCCTGTGGAAGAACAGCAGCAGCGCGTTGCACGCCTGTTGTCCGATGTCTTAGGCATCGATTATGACACCGTGCTGAAAAAAGCACAGGACACCAAAAAAGGCGGTCTGAGTGTTGCGTTTGGCGTGGAAAAAGAGGTCGCGGACACGCTGCGTGCGGAAATCAAGAAAGCCAAGGAAGCCTTCGATGCAGACCGTAAAAGAATCCGCGAAAACAAAGGCGTGGGCAGATATTCCAAAGAGGCTTTCGTCTATGGCAGCCTCATCGGTTTTGTCGATGACTACCACCGCTATTATCCAATGGGGGCATTTGCGTCTCAGGCGATCGGCTTTATGACCGAAAGTGAAAATCCGGAGGGACAGTGGGGCATCGAACGCCAATATCAGGCGGAACTTGCAGGCTCGGCTGGACGCATCGTGCGTGTGGCAAGCTCGGCTGGCGGAGAGCTGCCGGTCGAGGCAGAACAGAATGTACCGGCACAGGACGGCAACTCCATCGTGCTCACCATTGATTCCACCATTCAGGAGACGCTGGAAAAACAGTTGGAGACCGCGCTGGCAGATAACCCAAAAGCACGCGGCGGCGTTTCCGGTATTGTGATGGATGTCAAGACAGGCGAGATCCTTGCGCTGGCAGAGCTGCCGGATTTTGACCCCAATACGCCCAATACGATAACAAGTGAACAGCAGATCAATTCCATGAAAGAGCGTCTGACCGAGCGTCTGACCGAAGAAGAGATGGATCCGAAGAATATTCCGGATGATGCATGGTTCCAGAACGGCGGCGCAAAAAATCTGACGCAGGAAATGCAGAATGACAAGGATCTCGTTTCTATCCTGACGGAGATCCGCACCACATCGCTCAATGATATGTGGAAGATCAAGCCGGTCACGGATAAATATGAGCCGGGTTCCGCATTCAAGCTGGTCACCGTTGCGGCAGCCTATGAGGAACATGCGGTCAATTCCAACAGTACATTTTATTGCAATGGTGCGCTGAAGGTAGACTCGGCGACCACGATCAAGTGTCATAAATTGGGCGGACACGGGCAGCAGACCCTGACAGAGGCCCTCAAAAACTCTTGCAATGTTGCCATGATGAATATTGCCTTCCAGATGGGACCGGATAAGTTCTATGAGTATTTCGATGCCTTCGGTCTGCTCGATCGTACAGATATCGATCTGCCCGGTGAGCGTGATACCGTTTCTTCCGATATGCATAGTCTGGAAGCCCTGCGCAAGACCAAAAGTACCTTGGCAACGACTTCTTTTGGTCAGCGTTTCAAGGTATCCCCGATCCAGATGCTGTCTACCGTTTGTGCGATTGTGGATGATGGACATCTGAAGAAACCCCACATGGTCAAGGAGATCCTCAATGCAGATGGCACGGTAAAGCAGAGCATCGAGCCCGAGGTGACCCGACAGGTCATTTCTGCGGAAACCTCCGCCTATATGCGCGAGGCGATGGAAAAGGTCGTTTCTGAAGGTACCGGTCAGAATGCGTATGTTGCAGGCTACCGCATTGGTGGCAAGACGGCAACCTCAGAGCTGTCTCTGCCGGGTACACCGATCGATAAACAGCGTTATACAGCGTCTTTCGTTGGTGTTGCCCCTATGGATAATCCGCAGATCGCGGTCCTGATCATTATTTCTGATCTGCCCTATCATGCGACCCATGGCGGCGGTGCAATTGCAGCTCCGGTCGTTGGTCGTGTGATGAATGAGGTGCTTCAGTATCTCAATGTGGAACCGATCTATGATGAATCAGAGGCCGGACGCCGCGAGGTATCAACACCGCGTATCCTTGGCATGAATAAGGAAGATGCTACGGCAGCCGTTGAACATGCAGGGCTGAAATACCGTTTTCTGGGAGAAGGCGATACGATCAGCGATCAGGTACCGAGTGCAGGTCAGAAGATCCCCGTCGGCAGTGAGATGATCATTTATCTTGGGGAGCGTACCAAGACGACGGAACTTATGACTGTGCCAAGGCTCATTGGACGTTCGCCCGATGAAGTTGAGGCCATGCTGGAACACCGCAACCTGTACCTGCGCAGAACAGGTGTCGCAAGCAATAAGTATAACTGGCAGACCAATGCTGTCAAACAGAATCCGGCGGCAGGAACCAAGGTATCTGTAGGTACCGTGATCGAGGTCGAGTTCTCTAACACTGAGGGCGTAAGCGACCGTTAATGAAAAGAAATGAGAGGTATCAGGATGAAACTGCTTGATCTATTACAAGGGATTCCCGTGATTTCCAGTGCAGTGGATCTAAATATGGAAATCGGAGAAGTGCGCTACAATTCAAGGGAGGTACGGCAGGGTGATGTGTTCGTTGCGATCCGCGGATTTGCAACGGATGGACATCAGTATATTGGCATGGCACTCGAAAAAGGTGCCGTGGCTGTTATCTGTGAGGAAGCCGCGGAGGGCATTCCTGCTATCATCGTAAAGGATGCACGCGCAGCACTGGCAGATCTCGCAGGCAACCGCTTTGGGCATCCGTCCCAAAAACTCAAGATGATCGGGGTAACGGGAACCAATGGAAAAACCACCACGACCACCCTCATCAAGCATATCTTGGAGTGTCAGGGACACAAGGTGGGGCTTATTGGTACGAACCAGAATATGATCGGGAACGAGGTCGTCCCGACCGAGCGCACCACACCGGAATCCTATGAATTGCAGGCACTGTTTGCGCGTATGGTCGAGGCCGGATGCACACACTGTGTTATGGAGGTATCGTCCCATTCATTGGTGCTCGATCGTGTGCGTGGTGTGCGCTTCGCTGTTGGAACCTTTACAAACCTCACGCAGGATCATCTGGACTTTCATAAGACAATGGAGTCCTATCGGGAGGCAAAGGCAAAGCTGTTTGCGGTTTCCGATCAGGGTGTCATCAATCTGGATGATCCGGTGGCGGACAAAATGCTGGCAGATGCAGCATGTCCCAGCATGACTTTCTCGGCAGAACAGGGTGCTGCCGATCTGTGCGCGAGAGATATCGTGCTGGAAGCATCGGGCGTGAAGTTTATCGCAGGATACAGGGATCATACTGTACCTGTGACCTTGGGGATTCCGGGTCATTTCTCGGTAGAAAATGCGCTTGCCGCGATCGGGACCTGTCTGGCTCTGGGGGTCTCTCTGGAAGATTGTGCGGCAGCACTGGCAAGTGCGCAGGGAGTCAAGGGTCGTGCGGAGGTCGTACCGACCGATACCGACTACACGGTGCTCATTGACTATGCACATGCACCGGATGGGGTATCCAATATCCTGCGCACGGTGCGCGGCTTTGCAAAGGGGCGCGTGATCGCGCTGTTTGGCTGCGGTGGAGACCGCGACAAGACCAAACGCCCGATCATGGGCAGCATTGCGGCATCGCTTGCAGATTATTGTATCGTGACCTCGGACAATCCGCGCACCGAGCAACCGCAGGCGATCCTTGAGGATATCCTTGCAGGGATGCAAGATGCAAAGGTGCCCGTGGATGTGATCTGCGACCGCGTACAGGCGATCCATCATGCAATGGATCTTGCCCGTGCAGGAGATGTGATCGTGCTGATGGGCAAGGGACATGAGACCTATCAGGAGATCGATCATGTAAAGCATCATATGGATGAGCGTGAGATCATCGCAGATTATTTTAAGAAGTAAAACAGAGACAGAAGGGGAATCACCTATGCAGCAGTTTACCCTCTCTCAGGCAGCCGCATGGACTGGCGGCACCTGTACAGAAGATGTGACCATTACAAAGGTCGTGCGCGATGCGCGTGAGGCACAGGCAGGCAGTCTGTTTGTTGCGATCCAAGGCGAACGATTCGATGGACATGATTTTATCATGCAGGCAGTCGAGCATGGCGCGGCGGCGGTTCTGACCCAGCGCAGGGATGAGACTTATCCGATTCCGGCACTGTATGTGGAGGATACCAGACAGGCACTGCTCGATCTTGCAGGCGGATATCGTGCGCAGTTTGATTGTCCGGTCGTGGCTGTCACGGGTTCGGTCGGCAAGACAACAACAAAGGAAATGATCGCGTCGGTCTTGTCTGAACGGTATGAAACGCTCAAGACGCAGGGCAATCTCAACAATACCATCGGGATGCCGCTGACCGCGCTGGAGCTGTCACAGGATACAGAGGCTGCGGTTTTTGAGATGGGGATGTCTGCCTTTGGAGAAATTGCGGCAATGGCTGCGTGTGGGCAGCCCAATATCGCGGTCATTACGATGATCGGCACATCACATATCGAGTTTTTGGGCTCACGCGAGGGCATTTGCCGCGCGAAAATGGAAATTTTGGAAGGTCTGGCGGCACGCGGCGGCGTTGCCGTGCTCAACGGGGATGAGCCGCTGCTCTGGGAACAGAGAGAGCGTCTGTTTGGCAGGATCATCTGGTTTGGCGCAGAAAATCCGGAATGCATGTTCCGCGCACAAGATATCTCTTGCAAAGATGGGGTATTACAGTTTACAATGATAACGCCGGATGGCGAGCAGATCGTGTCCGTCGCGTCGCAGGGGACACACAATGTGACCAATGCGCTGGCAGCAGCGGCCTGCGGCTGGCTCCTGGGCCTGGATGGGGATGAGATCGCTGCCGGACTCAAGACATATCGTCCGGTTGGTATGCGCGAAAAGCGTTATGAAAAAAATGGATTCACCATCTATGAGGATTGCTACAACGCAAGTCCGGACTCTATGGAGGCGGCACTCAAGGCGATGTCCGAAATGGAAGGCATGCGCCATATCGCCGTTCTGGGCGGCATGGGAGAGCTGGGAGACTATGCGGCAGAGGGGCATCGGCGTGCAGGCCGTGCGGCAGCTGCCTATGCAGAGGAGCTGTTTGTATATGGTGCAAACAGTGAGTATCTGCGAGAAGGTGCGGCTGCGGCTGGGATGCCCGAAACGCATATCCGCGGTTTCGACAGCCATGAAGCACTTGCGGATGCCCTCAAAGCCTTTGCACAGTCCGGAGATGTGCTGCTCTTTAAGGGGAGCCGTTCCATGCAGATGGAGAATGTTTTAAAATTGTTCCTTGGGGAGGAAGTTTGATTATGAAAACCATCCTGATTGCGGCGATCCTGGCGTTCGCTGTAACAGTTGTTATCGGAAAGCCGATCATTCGATGGCTGCAAAAGCAGAAGTTTGGTCAGAAGATTCTGGAAATCGGGCCAAAGTGGCACATGAATAAGCAGTATACGCCGACGATGGGCGGATTTATGTTCATCCTTGGCATTACAGCCGCCGTCAGCATCACGGCACTGCTTCTGGGTGTCATTTCCTCGGGTGGTGCGGCGATCGGCAGCTTCTTTTCGGTATGGATGCTCTCAGCCGCTTATGGCTGCGTAGGCTTTGTCGATGACTGGGCGAAGATCAAAAAAAAGGAGAATGCCGGTCTGACTCCGATGCAGAAGCTGGTTTTGCAGATCGTTGTTGCAGCAGCATTCGTTTCCCTCCTGCATCTGGCAGGGGATCTGCCGATGACGGCAGATGGAGCGATCCTGCTCCCGATCCCGGGGACGGATATTTCGCTGACACTGCCATGGGTGGTATATCTCATTTTTGCCATCTTCACGATCGTAGCCGAAAACAATGCGGTGAACCTGACCGATGGTATCGATGGTCTGGCAGCCAGCGTGACCCTGCCGGTTGCTGTATTCTTTACCGCACTCAACTACAAGGGCAACAATCTGGGCGCGACTGTGTTTGCAGCCGCACTCATTGGTGCGCTGTGCGCATTTCTGATCTATAATTTCAATCCGGCTAAGGTGTTTATGGGGGATACCGGATCGCTGTTTCTGGGCGGTGCGGTTGCAGGGCTTGCGTTTGCCGCAGGTCAGCCGCTTATTTTGCTGCCGGTCGGACTGATCTATCTCATTGAAACCGTTTCTGTCGTTTTGCAGGTGGGATATTTCAAACTCTCTCATGGAAAACGTCTCTTTAAGATGGCTCCCATCCATCACCATTTTGAAATGTGCGGATGGGGCGAAAAGAAAATCGTGTTTGTGTTTGCAGGTCTGACAACGATCATGTGCATACTCTCTTGGATGCTCGTCTGATCGGTTTCTGTCTGCCCGCTGGAAAGGAGTCCCGATGAACACAATAGCACCCCCTCAAAAACGGGTGAAGCAGCCGCCCAAACATATCGCGCCGCGCAAAGACCGGATGGATGGCGCAGCTGTCCTCGGGATCGTTCTGCTGCTTGTGTTTGGATTGATCGCACTGTTTTCGGCAAGTTATCCGGCGGCGATCCATAAGTTCCGCAACAATGGTCTGTATTTCATCACCAGACAGGGGATCTATGCTCTGTTGGGTTTTGCAGGCATGATGGTCATTGCAAATATAGACTATCATGTATATCTGCGCTTTCAGAAACCCATTTTTATTGTAAGTACGGTACTGCTGTTACTTGTTCCTTTCATTGGTGTCGAACACAATGGTGCAACACGATGGATCAAACTGCCCATCATTGGTGAATTTCAGCCCTCAGAGATCATGAAACTGGCGGTCATCGTCTCGTTTTCCTATTATGCGGTGAGACTTTCCGATCGTATTCGCACATTCAAAGGAACCTTACCCTTTTTGGGGATTCTGGTTGCGATCGCATTGATCCTGTACAAACAGCCGCACCTTTCCGCGACGATCATTATTTTTGGCATCGGTTTGAGTATCCTGATCGTAGCAGGCATGAAGATCTGGTATTTTATCCCGATCGGTGTAGTGGCTGGCATCGCTGGTACATGGTATATCACAACGCGCGGCTATGCAAATGCCCGTATCCAGTCCTGGCTCGATCCGTTTGCAACGCCTGAAGTGTTTCGACATGATGGCTGGCAGGGAGGCAATAGCCAGATCGCGATTGGAACTGGACATTTTTGGGGACGCGGACTGGGAAATGGACTGCAAAAGCACTTATATCTGCCAGAGCCGCAGAATGACTTTATTTTCTCTGCATGGTGTGAAGAAATGGGCTTTGTCGGTGCGCTCATCGTCATGGCACTGTTCGCATTTCTGATCTATCGTGCATACTATATCGCGTTCCATGCACCCGATGAGACCGGCTGTCTGATCGCAACAGGCATCGCAACCAAGCTTGCGATCCAGACGCTGGTGAATCTGTGGGTCGTGACTGGTCTGTTCCCTGTGACGGGTGCATCCCTGCCGTTCTTCAGCTATGGCGGTACGGCACTCATCATGCAGATGGGAGAAATGGGCATCCTGCTCAATATTTCGACAAAGATGCGACCGAGCGAAAAGCGACGAGGCTAGGGGGATCATACAATGAAACTGTATATTACTGGCGGCGGTACAGGCGGTCATGTGACACCGGGACTTGCGATCGCACGCTATTTTGAGAGCAAACGCTCCGATATGGAGGTCCGGTTCGCAGGAACGAGCCGCGGCATCGAGTCCCGACTGGTACCGCGTGAGGGTTATCCGCTCGATACCATCGAGATCGTGGGGCTGCGCCGTGCATTCAGTCCGTCTGCGATCGGACATAACCTCAACGCCCTGCGTCTGGCGGCGGCTTCGATCGGGACAGCGAAGAAGCTCCTGCGCAAAGCGCAGCCGGATGTCGTCATCGGCTGCGGCGGCTATGCCTCGTTCCCGATCGTTTCGGCGGCACAGAAGCTGGGTATCCCGACGGTACTGCTTGAAGTCAATGCATTTCCCGGCATCACGACAAAGATGCTGGCAAAGAAGGCAGACAAGGTGCTCATTTGTTTTGAGGAAGCGAGGGAACTGGTCGGCGGTGGAGAGAAAGTCGTGCTGACCGGCTCGCCTGTACGCGGCGAGATCGTATTTGCCGATCGTGCAAAGGCACGCGCAAAGCTGGGACTTGCGCCGGAGGATAAGCTGGTCGTATCGTTCTGGGGCTCTATGGGCGCGAAGTATATGAACGAACACATGGCAGGGATGCTTGCGCTGGAAAGCAAAAAGGGCACACGCTTCCGGCATGTGCATGCAACCGGCTCTGCCGCGGTTCGGTGGCTGCCCAAAATGGCACGGGAACAGGGAGCTGTCTTGGAGGGCGGACGGATCGAGCTGACCGAATATATCTATGACATGGCGTCCTATATGGCGGCGGCGGATCTTGTGATCTGCCGTGCCGGTGCGGCAACCATTGGCGAGCTGTGCGCGCTGGGACGCGCGTCCATTATGGTGCCCTCGCCCTATGTGGCAGAAAATCATCAGGAGAAAAATGCGCGTGCCTTGGAACATGCAGGCGCGTGCGAGGTACTCTTGGAGCAGGATGCATCGCCGGAAAAGCTGCTCCAAATGACTGAGCGGCTGCTGGCCGATCATACAAAGCGCGAGGCAATGGATCGGTCGGCGGCAAGGCTGGCACAACTAGATGCAGGAGAAAAGATCTATCAGGAAATTTTGAGTGTTCTGCCTCGATAATTTGCAAACAGTGAGGTTTTAATATGGCGAGACAGCCCAAGCAAACCAATAGAGGATCCAGCCGGTCTGCACGTCAGGTGCGGACCGGCATGGATCGTTTTGCGGAAGCCGGATCTGCCGAACAAGCAGCAGGCAGAGCCGGAAAAAAAGCAGATGCTTCCAGAAGCACCACCGAGGCACGTCCGCCACAGCGGCAAACCACTGCCAGTGGACGCACAACAAAACTGACCCCAGGTACCAAAGGCGGCAGCAGACGGCCGATCGCACCGGGACGTACGGAGAGAGAACGTTCCCTGCATCTGCGCAAGATCATAAAACGCAAAGAGCGTCGTGCAAGGCTGTTCAAGATCGTGGCATTCCTGCTCAGTGTCTTTTGTGGGGCTTTGGCAGTGACCACGTTTTTTGAAGTCGATCAGATCGAGATCCAGGGATTGTCACGATACCCCAGAGAGGAAATCGAGGCAACTTTGGACATCAAAAAAGGGGACAACCTATTTTTTTCAGACCGGAAAGGCCGAGAGAAACGCCTGAGAGAACAGTATCCGTTTTTTGAGAGTGTTTGGATCGAACGGGATATGCCCAATCGTATGGTGCTGCATATCAAGGAGGCACTTCCGATCGCGGCAGTCAATGGGATACAGGGCGGATGGTTCGTTCTGGATAAGAATTGCCGCGTGCTGGAGCAGACCGACCAGTATGGCGCAAAGGATATTGCACAGGTCATGGGCATCCGCACAAGTGGTGCGGATGCGGGAAAAACGCTGACAGCAGACAATATGCAGGCGATAGAAGATCTTAAGGTTTTAGCCAATGCCCTTGACAATGCAGGGATGGCAGGCAAGGCAACGCTCTATAATTTGCAGGATCCGGAGAATATCTGGTTTTTGTATGAAGAACGGTTCGCAGTCTGTGTGGGAGATACGAATGAACTTCCGCGTAAGCTGGCGATCCTTGATGCACTCATTCACGGCGATCAGTTTACGCCGTCTGATCGAGGTTCGATCAATCTGGCTTTGGGTGATCGCGCAATCACCAATATGAGCCTGTCTCAGACGGATGTGCTCAAAACAGTCCGCGGACAGATGGAGATCCAGCGGATCAAGAACCCAGCGGCGCAGGAAGAAGAAAATGAAGACGAGTAAATCTGCAAGGTAGAGATTGCCCTGCGGCATAAAAGGAAAATACTGTCTGCTGCTGTCGTGTGGAAATGTAAGTTTTTTTACAAAGTCGGCGGTAACATCTTGCAAAATAAGCGGAAAAGCTGTAAAATGGAAAGAAATAGGGGCAATGCGCTTCCTGTTAAAACTGTGCATCAATCAAGATTTCAAGATATGGCAATAAGGAAAATTTTTGAATACACACACGGAGGACGGCAATATGGGATTTCAGTTTGAAGCAGGACTTGACAATGTGGTCAATATTAAGGTAGTTGGCATCGGCGGCGGCGGCAATAACGCAGTCAACCGCATGATCTCAAATGGGATTCAGGGCGTTGAATTTATCGCCATCAATACAGACAAGCAGGCACTTCAGTATTCTCTTGCACCGATCAAGATCCAGATCGGTGAGAAGATCACCAAGGGACAGGGCGCAGGCTCCGATCCGATGCGCGGACAGAAGGCGGCTGAGGAAAGCAAGGATGAAATCGCAGCGGCACTCGAGGGCGCGCACATGGTCTTTATCACTGCTGGCATGGGCGGCGGCACGGGCACCGGTGCAGCACCGGTCGTTGCGGAGATCGCACGCTCCATGGGGATGCTCACCATCGGTGTTGTGACCCGTCCGTTCTCGTTTGAAGGCAAGAAGCGTCTCGATCAGGCACTGTACGGGATCGAGAATATGCGCGAGAATGTAGACTCCTTGGTCATTATCCCGAACGAACGCCTAAAGTTCGTTTCCGAGCAGAAAATCACATTCAAGAATGCATTCGAGATCGCAGACAATGTACTGCGTCAGGCAGTTGCAAATATCTCTGAGCTCATTACCGTTCCGGGCTTCATCAACCTTGATTTTGCGGACGTAACCTCGGTCATGAAGGACGCAGGCTTTGCACATATTGGTACAGGTGCTGCAACCGGTAAGGATAAGGCTTCCGAGGCAGCACAGATGGCAATTTCCAGCCCACTGCTCGAAACCTCGATCGACAATGCACGCGGCATTATTCTCTCCATCAGCGGCTCGGCGGATATCGGTCTGGAGGAGATCGAAACAGCTGCCGGCATGGTACAGGCAGCCGCGCATCCGGAAGCACACATCATCTTCGGTGCATCCATTGATGAGGAACTGGACGATGAGCTGCGTGTTGTTGTCATTGCTACCGGTTTTGACAGCGTTCCAGAATCTGCAAAGGGTCTGGATGGAAAGACGGTTGCAGGCATCAACCCCAACTTTGTATCCCCAGGTTCTCCGGCTGTACAGAGCAGCTTCCAGACCCCATTCCGTGCACAGCAGCCCGGTGCAGCAGCGCAGCCGGCACAGGTCGAGCCGATACAGGCACCACAGGAGCAGCCGCCGGTATTCCAGCAGCCGCTGCCCCATACTCCGACCCAGTCTGAGATCGAGGATGATGCATTCAAAGCCATTATCGATATCTTTAATCACAACAACTAATTCGGACAAGTAAAAACAGCCCTTGAGAGGGCTGTTTTTGCCGCATGGAAGCATAGAGAAAGGATGTGATGGGCTGTGAGCCCTGAGCCGAGTCGAAAACGGAAATATGGTTTGCAGCGTGTCACAAACCTAAGCTGACCGCTGCTGAAAGGCGGTTTGCGTATGATTGAATACTTCAAGTCTGATGCAGGACGCGTGGCACAGGTTCCGGCATTTGAATCAGGGTGCTGGATCAATCTGGTGCGTCCTTCATCGGATGAGATCAAGCTTATTTTAGAAACACACAACGTAGAAGAGGATTTTCTACGCGCAGCACTCGACCCAGAGGAAAGCTCGCGTGTGGAAGTTGAGGAAGACCAGACCCTTCTCATCGTGGATATCCCAACGGTGGAGGAAAGCAATGTAGAGCAGGATGAAGCCAAGATCTTTGGTACGCTGCCTATGGGGATCGTAGTATTGTCGGATACGGTCATCACGGTCTGTCTGCAGGATACCGCAGTGCTGCGTGGCATCGCGCAGAATAAGGTACGCGATATCCATACAGCCCTGCGAACCCGTCTGGTGCTCCAGATCCTTCTGCGTGTCGCCGGACTGTTCCTGCGCAACCTGCGCATGATCGAGCGCGACTTTACACACATCGAGAACCATCTCTATGAATCCCTCAAGAATGAAGAACTGTTTCGTCTGTTGGGCTTGTCCAAGTCTCTGGTCTATTTTTCAGCGTCCCTCAAATCCAACGAGGTCACGATGGAAAAGGTACTGCGCGGACGCGTGCTCAAACTCTATGAGGATGACCGCGATCTGCTCGAGGACGCACTCATTGAGATCCGTCAGGCAAACGAGATGGCGACCATCTATTCCAGTATCGTCAGCGGTACACGAGAAGCCTATTCCTCCGTTGTATCGAACGATATGAACAGCATCATGAAGGTGCTGACCATTATCACGATCTTTATGACCATCCCGAATATCATCTTCGGATTTTATGGCATGAATATTCTGGGCAATGCCCTTCCGCTGGCAAAGTGGTGGTGGGTGCCCGTCATCATTGCAGTCATCGGCTGCATCGGTGCATGGATCTTCATGAAGAAGAAGGACTTGCTCTAAGTGAAAATCCGGCTGCGACACGTTCGCAGCCGGATTGAGACTGTCGAAAAACTTCGACAGTCTTTCCATGGGGATCCAATCCCCCTGGA
>JAHHRO010000017.1 GCA_020025755.1 Butyricicoccus sp.
AAATCCCGCCTGTGGCGGAGGTCATACTTTCACACCCTTACGGCGGCTGAACGGTCGATCTGATGGAGAGGGAAGGGTAGGATTCCAAAGGAAAAGGAAACCGCAAGGTTTCCTATCCTTTGGCCGCTGTCGCCGGCGCGACACGTTACTCTTTGCTTGGAAGCAAATCTCATTTAGTAGAAAAGAAAACCCTACGGATTTTCAAAAACATCCCCCTTGCTTGGAAGCAAAATAAGGATAAAAGGAATGAAAAACCTGCGGTTTTCAAAAAAATATTTTTTATGTAAATACACCGCGCAGACTTGACAGAAATTTTATAAAACTTTAACATGACCGTGATCGCATGGCGCGGCAGGCTGTGTTAAACTGGAAACAGGTACCATGGCGGAGAAAAGAGGGAACATACCAATGAAAGCAGAACTCATTGCAGTTGGAACCGAGATCCTGCTCGGAGATATCGTCAACACCGATGCACAGGTGATCTCACAGGGCTTGTCTGAACTGGGCATCGATGTCTATTATCAGACGGTCGTAGGGGACAATCCGCAGCGTCTGGAACGCGTCATCCGTCAGGCCAAAGAACGCGCAGATATCATCATTACGACAGGCGGCTTAGGGCCGACGCTGGACGACTTGACCAAAGAAACGCTGGCGCAGGTGTTCGGGAAAAAACTGGTGCTGCACGAGGAATCCCTTGCCCATATCCGCCACTTTTTTTCGGAGATCGGGCGTGAAATGACTGCAAATAATGAAAAGCAGGCATGGCTGCCTGAAGGGTGCGTGCCGCTGCACAATGACTGGGGCACAGCACCCGGCTGTGCGTTCGAGGCAGACGGAACGCATGTCATCATGCTTCCGGGGCCGCCGCGTGAATGTGAGGCAATGTTCCGTGAGCGTGCGATGCCCTATCTGTATCCGCTTGCAGGCGGCTGCATCGTCTCGCGGAATGTGCGCATCTTTGGTCTGGGGGAATCCGCAATGGAGGAGATCCTGCATGACCAGATGGAACGCATGACCAACCCGACCATTGCGCCCTATGCCAAGACGAGCGAATGCTTCGCGCGGATCACGGCAAAGGCAGACACCGAGGAGCAGGCAGAAGCCATGCTCCAGCCGGTGGTCGATCAGGTGGTTTCGGTCTTGGGAGACTGTGTCTATGGTGTGGATGTGGATTCGCTCGAACAGGTCGTCGGGAAGCTGCTGACCGAGCGAGGGATGACGCTTTCTGTGGCAGAAAGCTGCACGGGCGGTCTGTTATCCAAGCGTATCACCGATCTGCCGGGGGCATCGGCGTATTATAAGGGCGGCGTTTGCTCCTATGCCAACGAGGTCAAGACCGCACTGCTCGGGGTTTCGGAGCAGACGTTGGCAGATGTCGGTGCAGTCTCGCCCACGGTTGCCGAGCAGATGGCGCGCGGCGTTGCAAACTGCATGGGGACGGATGTCGGGGTAGGCATCACGGGGATCGCCGGACCGGATGGCGGCAGCGCGGAAAAGCCTGTTGGTCTGGTGTACATCAGCGTGTGGATGCAGGGCAGACAGCGCACACATGAGATGCATGGCAGTCTGGGACGCGACCGCGTGCGCATTCAGGCGGCTTCCACGGCACTTGATCTCATTCGTCGGATGCTGATTGAAGGCACAAATTAAGAGAGTTTTTAAAAAGTATATGAAAAAAAGTCCGGTGTTCGTATAAAAAGCGAAATATCACTGGACTTTTTTGCGTAAGAGTTGTATACTATATCTAGTAAAACTGATTTTTACTCGGTGTAAACTGTTGAAAACAACAACAAAAGGACGAAAACTGGGAAAAAAGTTGGAAAAATTAGGAAAATGTGCAAAAATGCGCATTAAAGGGAGATGAACGCATGGCTTTGAAAACAAATGTAAGCAAAAAAGAAGATCATGCAGCTTTGTTTCGGTCTGGTCGGGACTGCCGCGCCTACGAATTCATGGGTGCTCATCCGGAAACCTGTAACGGTCAGCAAGGCTATCGCTTCTCGGTGTTTGCGCCGGAAGCAGCAGAAGTTTCGGTTATGGGAGAGTTTAACGGCTGGAGTCGGGATGCGCATAAAATGCAGCGCGATGAACTTGGTATCTGGGAATGCTTCATTCCGGACGTCAAGCAGTATGACTCTTATAAATACTCCGTACATACGAAGGATGGACAGTTCTTTGATAAAGCCGATCCTTACGGGTTCCATTCCGAGACCCGTCCGGCGAACGCCTCCAAGACCTATGATCTTGCAGGTTACACATGGCACGACGCAAGCTGGATGAAGTGGCGCGGAGCGCATCTGCCCTATACCGCGCCAGTCAATATCTATGAGGTGCATATGGGCTCATGGAAGCGGCATGAGGATGGGAATTTCTACTCATATCGTCAGCTTGCCGAGGAGCTTGTGCCCTATGTCAAGGAAATGGGATACACGCACATTGAGTGCATGCCCCTGACGGAGCATCCGTTCGACGGCTCATGGGGGTATCAGGTCAGCGGATATTTTGCCGCGACCTCGCGCTATGGCACGCCGCACGATCTCATGTATTTTGTGGATACCTGCCATCAGGCAGGGATCGGTGTCATCATGGACTGGGTCCCGGCACATTTCCCAAAAGATGGACATGGTCTCGTAGAGTTTGACGGCTCATACCTCTATGAGTATGCCGATCCGCTCAAGATGGAGCATAAGGAGTGGGGAACGCGTGTCTTTGACTATGGCAAGGTCTCCGTGCGCAACCTGCTGTTTTCCTCCGCAATGTTCTGGGTGGAGCAGTTCCACATCGATGGTCTGCGCGTGGATGCTGTGGCGTCCATGCTGTATCTGGACTATAACCGCAATGACGGCTGGCGTCCGAATATTTATGGCGGACGCGAAAACCTTGAGGCAGTCGATTTTCTCCGCCTGCTCAATGAATCCATCCTGACGGATCATCCCGACGTTATGATGATCGCAGAGGAGTCCACCGCGTGGCCGCTCGTAACAAAGCCGGTCAGCGTTGGCGGACTGGGCTTCAACTTCAAGTGGAACATGGGCTGGATGAATGATATGCTATGCTATGTATCCGCGGATCCGTTTTTCCGGAAGGATATGCATGATAAGGTCACATTCTCCTTTATGTATGCGTTTTCGGAAAATTATATCCTGCCGCTCTCGCATGATGAGGTCGTGCATGGAAAGAAGTCGCTCATTGATAAGATGCCGGAACCGTATGAAAATAAGTTTGCCTCTCTGCGCACGCTGTATGGCTATATGATGGCGCACCCGGGCAAGAAGATGCTGTTCATGGGCGGTGAATTTGCACAGTTCACCGAATGGAGCGAAGCGCGTGGGCTGGACTGGATGCTGCTTCAATATGATGCACACCGTCAGATGCAGACCTATGTCAAGGCACTCAATGCCGCCTATCTTGCCAATAAGCAGTTCTGGGAAAATGATATGGATTGGCAGGGCTTTGCATGGATCTCCCACGATGACAACCGCAACAACATCATTGCATTCCGCCGCATTGCATCGGATGGCTCTGATCTCGTCTGCGTTGTGAACTTTGCACCCGTCTATCACGAAAGCTATCGCATCGGCGTGCCCTATGCAGGCACATACGAGGAGATCTTCACCTCGGATGCAGTTGAGTTCGGCGGCAGCGGCATACAAAACGGTAAGGTACGCTCCAAGGCGGCAGCCTCGGTTTTGGAGCCGGTGCACAATGAGCTGGGAGAGAAGATCGCGCCCACGCTGCACGGCTATGCCGATCTGATCGATCTGGAGATCGCGCCGCTGTCGGTCATGTACCTGAAGGGCAAGCCACGCGTGGCACGCAAGGCGAAAGCGACACCGGCAAAAAAGAGCGGCAAGACGGAAGCCACAGGTGAACGCACCAAAACGGCTGCGCCGCGCCGCACCCGAAAAAGTTGATTTCCACTGCCTGCAAGCCATGCAGGGGGCTGAAGAAGATAAAACTGACATATTTAAGAAACGGAGAAACATCATGTATCGGAAGAAAGAATGCGTTGCGATGCTGCTGGCTGGCGGACAAGGCAGCAGACTCTATGTTTTAACGACCAAGGTGGCAAAACCGGCGGTACCGTTTGGCGGAAAATACCGCATCATTGATTTCCCCCTGTCCAACTGCGTCAACTCTGGCATTGATACCGTAGGCGTACTGACCCAATATGAGCCGCATGTGCTCAATGCCTATATCGGCTCCGGTCAGACTTGGGATCTTGACCGCATGCGCGGTGGTGTCTACACCCTGCCGCCGTACCAGCGCGGCAAGGGATCGGAGTGGTACAAGGGCACAGCCAATGCGATCTATCAGAATATCGAGTTCGTAGACGAGTATGATCCGGAATATGTGCTCATCCTGTCCGGTGACCACATCTACAAAATGAATTACAATAAAATGCTCAAGCACCATAAGCAGATGGGTGCGGATGCAACCATTGCCGTTATGGATGTGCCGCTTGCGGAGGCGTGCCGCTTTGGTATCATGAACTGTGAGGAAGACGGCACGGTTTATGAGTTTGAGGAAAAGCCCCAGGAGCCCAAGAGCACACTCGCTTCCATGGGTATCTATATCTTCAACTGGAAGAAGCTGCGCCAGTATCTGACCGAGGACGAGGCAAACGAAAATTCCTCCAATGATTTTGGCAAGGATATCATTCCGGCGATGCTGAACGCAGGCGAAAAGCTGGTATCCTACCGCTTCGACGGCTATTGGAAGGATGTTGGTACGATCGAATCGCTGTGGGAGGCAAACATGGATCTGCTGTCGCCCAAGTCGGGGTTGAACCTCACCGATGATACATGGAAGATCTACGGCCGCAACAACGGTGCGCCCCCGCACTTCACCAGCAAGCAGGCGAAGGTCACCCATTCACTCGTCTCAGAGGGCTGTGAGATCTATGGCAATGTTTCTGAGTCCGTTCTGTTCTCTGATGTTGTGATCGAGAAGGGTGCAACCGTTGAATATTCGATCCTGATGCCGGGTTCCGTGGTCAAGAGCGGTGCAACCGTGCGTTATGCGATCGTAGCGGAAGACGCGGAGATCTGCTCCGGTGCTTCGGTCGGTGCACCGCCGAGCGAGGATTCCACAGGGGATTGGGGCGTCGCAGTAGTCGCCGCCGGTGTTCGAGTTGGCAAGAATGCCAAGCTGGGCGCAAAAGAAATGGCAGGCGAAGATCTGCCCGATCAGGAAGCTTGAAGGAGACGTGACGCAACATGAAAAATATTCTGGGTCTGATTATCGCTTTTGACACCGACAATGATCTGAGAGAGCTGACCGAGCACCGCACCGTAGCGGCTGTTCCGTTTGGCGGCAGATACCGCATCGTAGATTTTATGTTGTCCAATATGGTCAACTCCGGCATTTATAAGATCGGTCTCCTTATGAAAGACAAGTACCAGTCGCTCATTGACCATATCGGCACGGGAAAAGATTGGGATTTGTCGCGCAAGAATGCAGGCATCACGCTTCTGCCGCCGTACTCCTATTCCAAGAAGGCGTCTCCGCTCGTTACGGGCGAATACCGCGGCAAGATCGACGCGCTTGCAGGCGCGATCGACTATCTGCAAAAGAACCGCGCAGAGTATGTCGTGCTGGCAGACGGTGACGTCATCGCCAATATCCCGATGGATGAGGTCGTGGAGGCACACGAGGCAAGCGGGAACGATATCACCATGGTCGTGACCAAGCACAATGCGGAAAATCCGTTTATCACCTATTGCGAGATGAACCGCAAGCGTGAGATCGTGGATATCCGCGTAGGCAACAACAACGAGGGCAAGTGCAAATACTCAGCACTGGGTGTTTATGTCATGAGCCGCCAGTATCTCATCCATCTGATCGCGGATTGTGTCACCCATAACTGTACACACTTTGAGCGTGAACTGCTGACCCGTGCGCTGACGGAGAGCAATATCGGTGCGTATGTATTCAATGAATACAATATCAAGGTATTTGATGCCAAGGACTATTTTCAGGCAAATATGGATATTCTGGATCAGGAGTGCAGAAATGAGCTGTTCCTGCGCACCCGACCGATCTTTACCCGTATTTATGATGAATCGCCTGCATATTATGGCGATAAGGCGGAAGTTTGCGACAGTCTGGTCGCGGACGGCTGCCATATTGAGGGACGCGTAGTCAATTCGATCCTGTTCCGCGATGTGCTGATCGAAAAGGATGCAGAAATCAAAAATTCGATCATCATGGAGAACGGACGGATCCTGTCCGGTTCCTCGCTGGCTCATATCGTACTGGATCGCGGCGTGACCATTCGAGAGGGACGCACGATGATGGGGCATGAAAATTATCCGGTCGTGATCGCAAAACGCTCGGTAATTTAAGAACGAATCCTTGCGATCCTTTGCTTGAACGTACTGCTTTGTTAGCGGGAGCATCCAAACAGTGGAAGCTCCCGCTGATTTGTTTTTTTGGGGAGTGATAACAATGAAGATTATGTTTGCCGCTTCGGAGGTCGCGCCGTTCGTCAAGACGGGCGGTCTGGGTGATGTCATGGGTGCCTTGCCGTCGGCACTTGCTGCCGCCGGACACGATGTGCGTGTGTTCTGTCCACTCTATCATGCGATCGGTGCAGGCTGGCGCAGGGAGATGCGTGACCTGATCCATATCTATGTAGAACTCGGCTGGCGCAACCAGTATTGCGGCGTGTTTTCGCTGGAAAAAGACCATGTTACCTATTATTTTATTGACAATGAATATTATTTTGCACGCAAGCAGATCTATGGAGAGTATGACGATGGGGAACGCTTTGCCTTTTTCAGCAAGGCGGTGCTCGATGTGCTGCCTGAGCTGGACTGGAAGCCCGATGTCATCCATGCAAACGATTGGCAGACCGCGCTCGTGCCGGTGTATTATAACCTGATATTTGCCGCACGTCCGGAATATCAGGGCATCAAGACGGTATTTACCATCCACAATATCGCATTTCAGGGGCGTTTTGGGCGCGATGTGCTGGAATATGTTATGGGCATTGATGATGCGCATTATCGTTCGGGCTTCATGGTCATGGATGGGGACGTCAACCTCATGAAAGCGGCGATCCTTGCGTCGGGCGCAGTGACTACGGTTTCGCCAAGCTATGCCGAGGAGATCCAGACCCCGTATTACGGCTGCCGTCTGGATTCCATTCTGCGTGACAACAGCTATAAATTACACGGCATCCTCAACGGCATCGACATGGAAGCCTTCAATCCGGCAACCGATCCGGCACTGTGCAAGCCCTATACCGATCTTGCAGGCAAGCAGGCAAACAAGGAAGAACTGCTGTCACTCTGCGGACTTACGGGAGATGCAGATACCCCTGTCATCGGCATGGTGGGCAGATTGACCGATCAGAAGGGGCTGGATCTCGTGGAGGCGGTACTTGATGAGATCTTGCAGGACGATGTGAGGCTTGTTGTGCTGGGCAAAGGCGATTGGCGTTATGAACAGATGTTTTTGGATGCCAAGCGTCGCCATCCGGATAAGATATCGGTATCCCTGCTGTTTTCTGCCGAGCTTGCCAACAAGATCTATGCAGGCGCGGACTTGTTCCTGATGCCGTCCAAAACCGAGCCGTGTGGGCTGGCGCAGATGATTGCCCTGCGCTATGGCACGATTCCGATCGTGCGCGAGACGGGCGGACTCAAGGATACGATCACGGCATTTGTGGATTATCTGGGCACGGGTAACGGGTTTACGTTCTTCAGTTACAATGCCCATGATATGCTCCATGTCATTCGAGAGGCGTGCGAGGTATATCGCCATAACCGTCCTGCGTGGGCGTATCTCGTGAAAAACGGGATGGAAAGTAACTTCGGCTGGGCGAAATCTGCTGAAAAATATGTTGAGGTCTATCGATCCATTTGATATGATAGTAGAGAGGACAAAGGGCTGTCCGTTGTATGGGCAGCCCTTTGTGAATATGATTTTGCGAGGGTCGAACAAGTTTCGGCTTTGGCAAAAGCATTTTCCAAAGGAGTACATGTATGTTTCATGAAACCGTTTATGCGTCTCGTGATACGCGCTGCAAGCAACCGTTCGGCGCGGTAGCCGCAGGGCAGACGACTCGCTTTTCTATTTTTCCGCCTCGGGAGACCTATCTGCAAGAGGCAGTTTTATATATCGCGGCAGATGGAAAAGAGCCGCAGCCGTATCCGATGGCTTGGGACGGATTATTTGGTGCGTATGATCGCTATACGGCAGAATTTACACCGGAAACGCCGGATCTGTACTGGTACTATTTTTCCGTGACGGACAAAGCACGGCAGACCGTCTATATCTGCCGTGGGGCAGGCAGCATTGGCTATGAGAACTGCCTGCCGGAAAACTATTTTCAGCTCACGGTGTACGATGGGTCGTATGCGGTAGCCGACTGGTTCGGCAAGGGCATTACCTATAATATTTTTCCGGATCGCTTCTGCCGCACGGAGATCCCACCTGATACGGGGTATCGGGATACCCGTGTCGTGCATGAGGAGTGGAGTGATACACCGATCTATCAGCCGAATGAAAATGGGGAGATCCTGAACAATGACTTTTTCGGCGGAAGCCTCAAAGGGGTGCTGTCCAAGCTGGACTATTTGCAGTCTTTGCATGTACAGACCATTTATTTCAATCCGATCTTCGAGGCGTATTCCAACCACCGCTATGATACGGGCAACTATAAGTGCATCGACCCCATGATGGGCACGGAGGAGGACTTCAAGACCCTGTGCGCGGAGGCGAAAAAGCGTGGGATGCGCGTCATACTCGATGGGGTATTCAGCCACAACGGATATGACAGCCTGTACTTCAACGCACGCGGACACTATGACAGCGTGGGCGCGTTCCAGTCCAAGGAGTCGCCCTACTATGCATGGTATGATTTTTCGAGCTGGCCCGATCAGTATGCTTCGTGGTGGGGGATTTACACGCTGCCGCAGGTCAATGAGCTGAACGAAGCGTATCTCGATTACATCGTAGAGGACGCGGACAGCGTCATTCGCCGCTGGCTGCGTCTGGGTGCTTCGGGCTGGCGGCTGGATGTAGCAGACGAACTGCCCGATGCCTTCATCGCAAAGCTGAATGCCGCCGCACGCAAGGAAAAAGAAGATGCGCTTGTGGTGGGCGAGGTGTGGGAGGATGCGTCCAACAAGGTCAGCTATTCCGTACGCCGTCGATATTTTCAGGGCGGTGAGCTGGACAGCGTCATGAACTATCCGCTCCGCGACGGCATCCTCAGCTTTCTGGGGGGTGCGCCTGCGCACGACTTTGCGGAGAAAATGGAGTGCCTGCGTGAAAACTATCCGCGTGCCGTGTTCTATAACCTCATGAATATCATCGGCACGCATGACACGCCCCGTGCCCTGACCGTGATGGGGGCAAAGCCGGAGGATTGGAGCGGCAGCCGCGAGCACCGTGCCGCAACGCGCCTGATGGGCGATGCGCTGATTGCAGCGCGAAAGAAAATGTTCCTTGCGGCGGTCATCCAGTTTACCATGCCGGGGTCCCCGACGATCTACTATGGCGATGAAGCCGGGGTACAGGGCTTTGAAGATCCGTTTAACCGCCGCACCTATCCATGGGGCGGTGAGGATGGCTCTCTGCTTGCGTTCTATCGCAGATTGGCGGAGATCCGCAGCAGCAATGGCGCGCTGATTGATGGAGAACTGCAATTTATGCAGACCGCAAGGGATGGGCTGCTGGTGTTTGGGCGTTTCGATGCCGCACAGCAGGTCTGGATTGCAGTAAACCGCGAGGAGAGTGAAGCGATCCTGCGTCTGCCCTGCCATGCGGCAGAGGATCTGCTGACCGGAATACAGTATGAGCGCACAGAGACGGATGAGTTTGCGATCCGTGTTCCGGCACAGACCGCAATGATTTTGCTTGTAACGGAGTGAAAGGAGAACATATATGGACTTTACCGAGAGAAAAGTAGATGAAACATATTGTTTCCGTGGAAGGATCATCAATACGCGCGTGGATAATATTATCCTGCCCAATGGCAAGCCGAGCATGCGCGAGGTCTGTGAGCATCCGGGCGGTGTAGGTGTGCTGCCCATCTGGCAGGATGGCACGGTCACGCTGGTGCGCCAGTTCCGCTATCCGTTCGGGGAGACCATGCTTGAGATTCCGGCAGGTAAACTCGATCACGGACCAGACGAGGATCATTATACCTGCGGCGTGCGTGAACTCAAGGAGGAGACCGGATGCACGGCAGATGAGGTCGTATATCTGGGCTGTATTTATCCTTCCCCTGGTTTTTCCAACGAAGTGACTCATCTGTATGCGGCGCGCGGTCTGCATCAGGGGGAGACCATGCTGGACGAAGGCGAATTTTTGGAACTTGTACGCATGCCCGTCAAGGAACTGGAAGAGCGTATCGCGAACGGTGAGGTGCGCGACGCCAAGACGGTTGCTGCAATGTATCAGGCACATATCAGAGGGTTTTTATAAAGAACGGAGGTGGATCCTCTATGGCAAAGACGATACTGGTTGTGGAAGATGAAAAGGATATCGCGAATATTATCATCTTTAATTTGGAACGGAATGGATTTGATACGCTGGAGGCGAACGACGGTCCAGCAGGACTCAAGCTCGCGCTCGAATGTGCGCCCGACCTCATCCTGCTCGATGTCATGCTTCCGGGGATTGACGGATTTGAGATCTGTCGGCAGGTCAGGGCACAGTCACAGGTTCCCATCATCATGCTGACAGCGCGGGAGGAGGAGACGGACAAGATCCTTGGGTTGGAATTGGGCGCAGATGACTATGTGACCAAGCCGTTTTCCAATCGGGAACTGATTGCACGCATCAAGGCGAACATGCGCCGCTTTTCCGAGCTGCCTGCGGCAGAGGAAAAGGAGCGTGCGAGCGGGATCGAGATCGCGGAGGAGAGCGCGGCGGTCTATAAGGACGGCAAGCCGCTCGATCTTTCCGTGCGCGAGTTCGATATTCTGTCCTATCTTGCCGCTGAGCCGGGGCGGGTGGTATCCCGTGAGGAGCTGATGGAAAAGGTCTGGGGCTTTGAATATTATGGCGATTTGCGCGCGGTCGATGTTGCCATTCGCCGCCTGCGTGAAAAGATAGAGGATGAACCGGCGCAGCCGCGCTATATCATCACCAAACGAGGACTCGGTTATTATTTTGCAAAAAACTAAACCATGATATCCGATAGCGGCGCAGGATGCGCCGCTATGCGGTGTTTTGGAAAGCCCTTGAAGGAGAACGGCTATGTTTCGCAGTTTGCACATGAAGCTGGTGCTGATCCTGATCCTGCTGATCGTTTCCGTGATGGCGGTTATGGGCACTTTTCTGGTCAACAGCGTGGGAAGCTACTATTTGGATGACTTCCAGACGCAGATCGAAAGTGTGATGACCGGAAACGGGAACGAGACCCTGCTTTCTTTGGAGCAGGCGGCGCAGCAGGCAGATGCACCCATACGGATCATGAATATTCTGGATGCCTTTACGGCACAGCTGGGCATTGATAAATACCACCGTAACAGCTGTGTTTTGGACGAAAACGGTACGTTTTTGACCGGTTCCAATGAGGCACTTGCCGGCGAGCTGGTGCGCACGCCTAATATCGTTACGGCAATGCACGGTGAAGTTGGACAGGCTGGCACAACGATCGACGGATATATGGATTATGCGATTCCGCTCAGTTTGCAGGCGGATGGCACGCCGCGCTACATCGTCTATATCATGGACGACAAGCGAGAGATCCGCGATCTGGCATGGAGTTTTTTCGGGATCGTCCTCAAGGCAATGACATTTGGTCTGCTTGTTGCGGTGCTGCTCAGCTTTCTCCTGTCCAAGACCATCACGACACCGATCGAAAACATCCGCACCCGTGCGCAGATGGTTGCCGCCGGTGACTTCAGCCATCGGCTGGAGATTCAATCGAATGACGAGATCGGTGAACTCACCGCAACGTTCAACCACATGGCAGACCGCCTGCATGATACGCTGGAGGAGGTTGCCGGAGAGCGCGACAAGCTCAATACGATCTTCCTGCACATGACGGACGGCGTTGCGGCATTCAGTGCGGACGGCAGGCTCATTCACATGAACCCTGCAACTGAGGAGCTGCTGGGCGTCCCGTTTCGTGAGGATGCCCATTTCAACGACCTGTTTGAAGGAATGGATATCCCAACTCTCAAGACAGCAGGCGAGCAGGGAGTCGTGCAGATGGAGATGGTGCGCGTGGGGAGACATCTGTCCGTATTGTTTGCGCCCTATGGCACGACCGATGCCGAGCGCGGCATTGTCGCGGTCATCCATGATATCACCGAGCAGCGCAAGCTGGACGATGCGCGGCGCGAATTTATCGCGAACGTATCGCATGAACTGCGCACGCCGCTGACCAATATCAAAAGCTATACCGAGACCCTGATGGATGCGGCAGGGGAGCTGCCGCCAGAAACCGAAGTCAAGTTCCTGTCCGTTATCGCGGGCGAGACCGACCGCATGACGCGTATCGTAAAGGATCTCTTGACGCTGTCCAAGCTGGACTGCGGCAAGATGGATCTGCATTTCCACCGCTTTTCCATGCAGAACATGTTGGAGAGCGTATACAATGCAATGGCGTTGGAGGCAGGCAACAATGGACATGAACTGCGGCTGGAGACGCGCGGTAAGCTGCCCGAGATGAACGGCGACCGTGAGCGGCTGGAGCAGGTGGTCATCAATGTCCTGTCCAACGCGGTCAAGTATACGCCCACGGGCGGTCATATCACATTGATGGGCATTCGGAGGGATGACAGCCATGTGGTGATCCGCGTCAAGGATGACGGCATGGGCATTCCGAAAACGGATATCCCACGCCTGTTTGAACGCTTTTACCGCGTGGATAAGGCACGCTCGCGCGCCAAGGGCGGCAGCGGTCTGGGGCTTGCGATTGCAAAGGAAATGGTAGAGGCGCATCGAGGAACGATCTATCTGGACAGTAAGCTGGACGAGGGCACGACGGTGACGATCACCCTGCCGACAACCCTGCCAGCGGATGATGAAGGGATGCTATGAGAAGCCAAAGATCACAAAACGAGCGGAAAAATCGCATCAAGAATGTGGTGCTTCTGCTTCTGACTATTTTGCTGGTGCTTCTGACCGCACTGGGGTGGGTTTATGATCTGAGTCTCACCGACCTGCCAGCCGATTCGTGGCTTGGGCGTATGTATATCAGCCTGAGCTATGGGGAGGCAGGCGGATTTGAACTGCGCTCAGGTGAGATCCCGGCGGCGTTGCCGGCAGAATTTGCCGTGCGCACGGCGGAGGAGATGCGCGGCGCACAATATAATGAGATCGCAGTGCGCTCCTTCCTCACGACCTATAAATCCCAGCTCAGTGCCGCGTTGAGCAGCGTGGCAAAACTGACCCCAATGCCGCAGGACGAATACCGACAGGCACTGCGTGAGCCGGGGATCTATCTGCGCTATGACAGCCGTGTGCCGCTCTCACTCGTCACCAACTGGGTGGGGGGGAACAGTCAGGTGGAAGGTTCAGACGTTCTGGTGCGCTCCATCCTGCTGACGCAGGCGGGCGGACTTTGGGTGCGCACGCATGCAGGGGAGCTTTACGGGGCAAAGGTGCGCCCGATGGAGGGCGGTCTTTCCGCAAGCGATCTGGCTGGCGTACCGTGCGTATTCGCTGCCGAACGGGAATATCCCAATGTATTGCCCGAAACACTGCTGTTCCCACAGACGCTGGAACTGCATACACTGCGGTATGAGGCACCCAAATTCGATGCGGACAGTACGGCAAGTCTTCAGGTCTTATTGCAGGCGTTTGGTTATGAGCCGTACATGCGCAACTATGAGGATGCCGGAACGGGAAAACGCGTGTTTGTAGGCAATCAAAGCACTGTGCGCGTGGGAAGCGACGGGGAAGTGGTGTTTCGTGCGAGCGGTCTGGAGGGCGGTCTGGAAGCCTACCTGCAAAGCGAGCTTGGACAGGAGCAGCCGCTGCCCTATCAGATCGACTATGCGCGCAGTCTGCTGGAAAATATCTTTCAGTCCTTCAGCGCAGAGGCAACTTTCTTTTTTGACTCTCATTTGACCGATGACAAAACGACCCAGCTGCTGTTTCGCTATGCAGTAGGCGGCGTGCCGGTAGAAGGGGCAGAGGGGGTTCTTGCGGTGATCGAGTATCGATCCAATACGCTGATGTCTGCCAAGCTCAATCTGCAGTGCTTTGCGCAGAACAAGGAAAGCTATATGCTGATGCCGACTGCGGCGGCTGCCGCTGCCGCCACCGGAGAGCCCAGCGGTCTTGCGATCGGATACTTTGCGGCGGAAAGCGGACTCGTCCCCAGCCGCTGTTACGTCACGCGCTGAATCTGAAAGGTAGGAAGCTATGCAGTGGAGTCGTGTAAAATCGATCCTCATCATGATATTGCTCTTGATTGATGGGTTTTTGATCGTAAATATTGCAGGAAAATATGTATCGAATTATTATCGTACAGCAGAAAATGCACATAATATTACCGAAATACTGGAACGGCGCGGGATCGCGCAGGGTGCGCTGTTTGAATTGCCCGAAACGCATACCCTGCCGGTGTTGCAGATCGATCGCAGCCGCGCCGATGAAGACCGGTTTGCTGTCGGTCTGCTGGGAGGGGATCTTGTGCGCACCGAGCAGCCGGATGGCGGCACGGTGTATTATGAGAGTGCGCAGGGTGTCCTGAACTGGCGTGACGGCGGCGTGGTATCCGGTACACTCAAGCCGAAGCAGTACACGCGGCCGAGGGATCATGCGGCAGCGCAGGCGTATGCCTGCGAGGTCCTGAAAGCGGCAGGCATTTCGGCTTCTGTGGATTGGCAGCGTTCAGAGGATGGGGGAACGGTCACGGCATCGTTCCCAACGGCAGGCGTACCCGTCTTCAACCGCACGCTGACCCTCATTTTTCGGGAACAGGATATCGAACTTACAGGCTGGTGGACATTTGGTATGCCCTATATCACAAAAAGTGGGAATTATGTGGCTTTTTCTGCAACCGATGCGCTGTTTAATCTGATTTCCAAAAATGAGATCGCTCAGATCGATAAAATGGAGCTTGGTTTTTTACTCAGTGAGAGCGGTGGTGGGCGTGTGCAGATGACGCCCGGGTGGCGCGTGGACACGAACGCCGGTTCATTTTTCGTCGATTCGCTCAAAAAATCCAGCGTTTTCGTATGAAAAACTTTCGGGGAAACAGTAAAAGGTTTTGCAATTTTAGGTTGTTTATGGTAAAATAGATAATGCATGAAATTTGCACAAGAGGAACGGTTTGATAACCACTTTCATATACTGTGGGAAAAGGCAGCCGTGCGCTGCGCTCCCGAATTTAGGAACGAAACGTTAAGGAGACGGTTGACTTGACGAAATATGTAATCAACGGCGGTAAGCCTTTAAATGGAGAAGTAACGATCAGCGGCGCAAAGAATGCCGCTGTTGCGATTGTACCGGCGGCACTGCTCGTGGACGGCCCCTGCCGCATCGAGAATGTCCCCAAGATCATTGATGTCACATTGCAGCTTGAGATTCTGCGTGAGTTGGGCGTATCCATCCGCCTGCTCAATGCCTCTACGGTCGAGGTGTGTGGGGACTGCGTGCCCGACGCCAAGATCCCGTATGAACTGATGCGAAAGATTCGCGCATCCTATTACCTCATCGGCGTTCTGCTGGGCAAGTACCACAAGGCAGAGGTTGCCATGCCGGGCGGCTGTAATTTTGGCGGTATCCGTCCGATCGATCAGCATATCAAGGGCTTTGAGGCACTGGGCGCAACGGTATCCATTCGCGAGGGCGGCTATATCCATGCGGAAGCCCCCAATGGTCTGCATGGCGCACATATCTATTTCGATGTGGTCTCCGTGGGCGCGACCATCAATATCATGCTGGCAGCCGTGCTGGCAGAGGGCATGACGGTCATTGAGAACGCAGCAAAGGAACCGCATATCGTTGATCTGGCGAACTTCCTCAATGCAATGGGGGCAGATGTCAAGGGCGCAGGCACGGATGTCATCAAGATCCGCGGCGTCAAGGCTCTGCATGGCGGCACACATTCCATCATTCCCGATCAGATCGAGGCAGGGACCTTTATGGCTGCGGTCGCAGCAGCAGGCGGTCAGGTGCTCATCAAGAACGTTATCCCCAAGCACCTTGAGTGTATCACGGCAAAGCTCACCGAAATGGGCGTTGAGATCACCGAATTTGATGATTCCATCTTGGTGCGCCGCACGGAAAAGCTCAATAAGACCAATGTAAAGACTTTGCCTTACCCTGGCTTCCCGACCGATATGCAGCCGCAGCTGACTACGGCGTTGTGTCTTGCAGAGGGTACGAGTATCATCACCGAGGGCGTATGGGACAATCGCTACCGCTACACCGAGGAGCTGGTGCGCATGGGTGCGAACATCCATGTAGACGGCAAGATTGCAGTGGTTGAGGGCGTGCCCGAACTGAAGGCAGCACCGGTACGCGCATTCGACCTGCGGGCAGGCGCGGCAATGGTTATTGCAGGCCTCGCGGCAAAGGGTGTGACCGAGGTGGAACAGGTCACGTTCATCGAACGCGGCTATGAAAACCTCGTGGAAAAGCTGGTGGGTCTGGGTGCGGATATGTACCGCTCCGAGATTCCGGATACCAGCGAGCGTACTTCGATCGTATCTGCAAACTAAATGTAAGGAGGCGGAGGATGTGTTTCTCTGCCTCTTTCTTGTTTACATAGAATAGGAAACAACAATGAATGATTTATATTATGGACTCGCGAGCGGCTCGGCAGGCAATGCCGGTCTATTGGTATTAGATAATACCTATTTTCTCATTGACCTTGGGGTTTCGGTGCGGCGGCTCAAGACCCTGCTGGGGGGACAGGGGCTGACCATCGAGGATCTGGATGCCGTACTCATCACCCATGAGCACAGCGACCACATCAAGGGGCTTGCGACTTTTGTAAAAAATTATGATACTCCCATTTATACGGCGTGCGGTACGGCGGAAGTGCTGCTGGAAAAGTGTCCGGCGGCGCGCAAGCAGCTTCGGCCGTTCTATGCCGGTGCATCGTTTGCGGCAGGAGCGGTAAAGGTCACAAGCTTTGAAACACCGCACGATGCCGCCGACAGTGTAGGATTTCGCTTTACAGGGACGCAGTGTGACTTTGGCTATTTGACCGATGTGGGTTTTCTTCCGGTGTCCGTGCGTGAAGCACTGCTTGGCTGTGATGCCGTGGTGCTCGAATCCAACCATGACCCCGAAATGCTGGCACATGGCCCATATCCGCTCTATTTGCAGGAACGCGTGTCAGGGCCGCGCGGTCATCTCTCCAATTCTGATTGTGCAGAGTTTGCGGTGGAGCTGGTGCGGCATGGCGCGGCGCGGCTTATCCTGTCCCACCTGAGCGACAAGAACAATACACCGGCGATGGCGCGGATGGAGACTGAGGCGGCACTCATGGCGCATAAGCTCGGCTGTGCCCTCACGGTCGCGCCCAAGGATGCCATGGAAGCACCCATCCCGCTCGCAGGAAAGGAAGTGTGTGTATGCTGTCCGTCAGCCTGATCTGTGTTGGCAAACTGGGCGAAAAATTCTGGAAGCAGGCATGTGAGGAATATATCAAACGCTTGCAGGCATATTGCAAGCTGGAGGTCATCGAGCTGCCTGAACAGAAGCTGCCCGATCGCCCATCAGCCGGACAGCTGGATGCCGCCCTCAAGAAAGAAGCGCAGCTGATCGGGAGCAAGATCCCACAGGGCGCGGCAGTCATTGCCATGTGCGTGGAGGGCAAAACGATGTCCAGCGAAGCGTTGGCGCAGACCATCGGGGGGCTGACCGTATCGGGCACGAGCCGCATCGCCGTGCTGATCGGCGGCTCATGCGGCATGGATGAAGCACTCAAACAGCAGGCGAAGCTGCGCCTGTCCATGTCGCCCATGACATTTCCGCATCACCTCGCGCGTGTGATGGTACTGGAACAGATCTACCGTGCACTCAACATCATGGAGGGCGGAAAGTACCACAAATAAGGATACGGGGAGCAAACGAAGATTGCGGCTGGTGCGGTGCCTTGGAGCAGCACCAGCTTTGCGCGTTTTTGGGGATCACACCGTGCAGGCGGAACGAAAAACGGCATGCGATTTCCTAACAGATAGGAAAGGAAGCTGCTGCACAAAACGGGACGTGTGATGTATAATAAAAAAGGAAGATAGGAATATGTTAACACTGAGACAAAGAGCCATTATTGATATCCTGCAAAGTGAGACGCAGGCAATGACGGGGCGTGCGCTGGCGCAGATGCTGGGCGTCTCTGACCGCACGATCCGTTCGGATATCGAGGAGATCAATCGGCAGTTTGACTGTGAGTTTATCACGGCAAGCCATCGCAATGGATATCGTCTGGATGCAGATCTCTATAAAACCTATCAGACCGCACGGAAAGATCCGATTCCACAGACCGCACAGCAGAGATGCCTGTATCTGATCAAGGAACTGCTGTTCCATGCGGAGGAGGTCAATCTGATCGCTCTGCAAAATCAGGTGTTTGTCAGCGGATCTTCCATCGACAGCGACATTAGAAAAGTACGGGCTATGATCCGCGAATTTCCGAAACTGCGGCTGGTGCGCAGCAAAAACCATCTGCGGCTTGAGGGCGAGGAGAGCGAAAAGCGAAGGCTGTATAAAAAGCTGCTCACACGCGAGACCGAGGGCAATTTTATCAACCTCAGTGCAATGGCTGGCATCTGGCAGGAGTTCGATCTGCTGGAGATCAAGGACGCATTCGAGGAGATCTGTGAAAAATACGAATACCATATCCCTGAACTGGTGTACCCCATGATTATGCTGCATGCAGGGGTATCGGTAGAGCGCATGCTGAATGATAACTTTGTAGAGGATACCGTGTGTGATCCGCAGCTTTGGGAACGCGTCGAGTACAAGATTGCGGACGAGCTGTTTGATCGGATCGCGGAGCTTTACCCCGTGGCACGCGTGGAGGACGAGGTCAGCCGATTTGCCGAACTGCTCATGCGCAAGAACAACCTCTATAAAAATGAATGTGGGGAGGACTTGGATGGACTCATCCATACCATCCTGCAAAACATTCAAAATCGCTTTGAGATCGACTTCGGCAGAGATGAGGAGTTTGTCAGTGGGATTATATCGCACATCCAACTCCTGCTTAAACGGCTGGAGCAGCAGACTGATACCACCAACCCATACCTGCCCGAAATCAAATGGAAATATCCTTTGGTATTTGAGATGGCGGTAGAGGCTGCCAACGCGATCGAAGAATACAGCCATTGCAGACTCAATGAGAAAGAGATTTGTTATCTGGCACTGCATTTGGGGGTTGCGTATGAACGCTCCAATGCGGTTCCCCGTTATCGTGTGGTACTGATTGCGCCCAACAGCTATGTCACCATTACACGGCAGTGTATGGACAATCTGGTGCAGCGGTTTGGAAATCGCATGGAGCTGGTACATCGCTATCATCTGTTCGATGAACGAAAGATCGTACAGGATGACCCACACCTGATCTTATCGACCGTCCCCTTAAAGCATGATCTGCATATCCCGACCATCCAGATCTCATTGTTTGTCAGCGGAGAGGACGAAAGCCGTATTTTTCAGGCACTCAACCGCTTGGATCGCTCCAGATATCATCATGATTTTATCCAGCAGGTGCGCGATCTGCTGTGTCCGGAATTGTTCTATATGCAGAAGCGTATGAGCAGTCAGGAGCAGGTCATTTCGTTTTTGTGTGACAGGCTTCAGGCAGCAGGGCTGGATGACGGAAGTCTGAAAGAAAATGTATGCAGGCGGGAATCCTATGCCGCAACGTCCTTTGCCTATGGCTTTGCCATTCCGCATACAATGGGCGCATTCGTACAGAAGACGAGTATTTCCATCCTGCTTTTGCAGGAACCGCTCAAATGGGGGGAACACGATGTACGCCTTGTGGTGCTTTTGGGGATCAGAGAGGAAGAAAATCAGGTGCTCAAAGTGTTTCTGGACTGGCTGTTCCACATCGTGACCAATCACACAAAGTTTCAGGAGCTGATCGGTTCGGCGAGCTTTGAGGAGTTCCGCGACCGGATCATTTGTGCCAACGAGTAAGCACGAGGGAGAACGAGAGATGAAGAAAAAGAAGAAGCACACAGGCAGTCCGGCGGAGGATGCCAGCATGAGCCGCCGGTTTTTTGCCTATTTGATCGACTGGTATCTGGGCGGTCTTATGACTGCGTTTCCGATCGCGCTGTTTTCCATGAAGCAGTTCGATACGGTGCAAAATCAAAATATTTTGACCTTCGCGCCGCCGACCGGTGTCATCGCAGGCGTTTTGGGCGTATTGTTCGCGCTCGTCTATTATGTTGTGATCCCAGCCGCCTGCTGGAAGGGACAAACGCCCGGAAAGCGTATGCTCCGGCTCAAGATCGTACAGCAGGACGAAACCGAGGCATCTCTTGGTACGATGCTAATGCGGCAGGGTCTGGGTATCATCGTGCTCGAAGGGGGACTCGTGACGGCAAGCGCGGTCTGGCATCAGGTGGCAGAGCTGCTCACGGGTGTTTCGCTGGTAAAGCCTCTTATGTATGCAGGGATGGTGGTCAGCGTCCTCTCTGCGCTCCTTGCGCTCACGCAGGGACACCTTGCGATCCATGATCGTCTGGCAGGTACAAAGGTGATCCAGCTCGCGGCAAAGTGAGTGGGGAGCACCTGTATGCATACAAACAGGAATCGTTTCAAAAAGAAGGGAGAACACAGATATGGAACAAATGGAAATGATCTGCTTTCAGATCATCTCATCCGTTGGCATGGCAAAGTCCAGCTATGTGGAAGCCATGCGCGCAGCGGCAAAGGGTGATTTCGACGAGGCGGCAGAAAAGATGAAAGAGGGCGATGCCTTCTATGCAAAGGGACACGATGCCCATGCCGACCTCATTGCGCAGGAGGCAAACGGCGAAGCCGTTGCATTCAGCCTGATCCTGATGCATGCAGAGGATCAGATGATGGCATCGGAGACCGTGCGCCTCATGGCAGAGGAAAACATCAAGCTGTATCAAAAGCTGACTGAAATGAAGGAAAAGTAAGGAAAGGGGGAACAGAGCACTTCGTTTCACGGCTTAAAAATAGGAGGAAAATTTTATGAAGAAGATCTATTTATTCTGCTCCGCTGGTATGTCCACCAGTATGCTCGCAAACAAGATGCAGGAAGCGGCAAATGCACACAACCTCCCGATCAAGGTCGCAGCATATCCACATAACAAGCTGGGCGAGATCTTTGAGAGCGACCGTCCGGACTGCATCCTGCTTGGACCGCAGGTCAAGTACATGTATGACGAGACGGTCAAGCAGTATGGCGGCGAGGGCGTGCCGATCGCGGTCATCGATGCCGGAGACTACGGCATGATGGACGGCGAAAAGGTGCTGAAAACCGCGATCAAGCTGATCAAGGCGAACAAGTAAAGAAAAAGGGGGACAAGAAATATGCTGAAGAAGTTAGAAAAGATCTTCATGCCGCTGGCAGAGATGATCGGCAGAAACAAATACCTGATGTCCATTCGTGACGGCTTTTTGATCTCCACACCGCTGCTCATTGCAGGCTCTATTTTTCTGGTCATTGCAAACTTCCCGATCCCAGCGTGGATGGACTTTCTGTCCAATACCATCGTAAATGAGGCGACCGGTGAAACGCTGGCTGCAATGCTCAACAAGCCATCGGATGCGACCTTTACCATTATGGCGATCTTTGCCGTTATGGGCATCGGTCACAGCTTTGCAAAGCAGATGAAAACCAACCCGATTTTCGGTGCTGCGGTGGCACTGATGAGCTGGTTTTTGCTGATGCCTTACCGCATGACCGCTGAGGTCACCTTGGGTGAAGTATCCGGACCTGCAAACATCACGGCACTGTCTCTTGGCTGGCTGGGTGCAAAGGGTATCTTCGTGGGTATCATCTGTGCGTTCGTATCCGTTCATATCTATGCGTGGGTTGAGCGCAAGGGTTGGGTCATCAAGATGCCGGAGGGCGTTCCGCCGACCGTTGTGGAATCCTTCTCTGCACTGATCCCTGCAACCGTTGTTATGACCATATTCGGCGTGATCAACCTGGGCGTCAACTACTTTGGTACCAACGCATTCAAGCTCATTTTCGAGTTCCTGCAGACCCCACTCTTGAACCTTGGCGATACGCTGGGCGCAATGGTCATTGCGTATATCTTCCTGCATTTCTTCTGGTTCTTCGGTGTCAACGGCGGTTCTGTTGTTGGCGCGGTGTTCAACCCGATCCTCCAGACCCTGTCTCTGGAAAACCTCGATTTCTTCCGCACCGGTGTGGGCACTGGCCACATCATCTGCCAGCAGTTTCAGGATCTGTACGCAACCTTTGGCGGCGCAGGCTCTACCCTGTCGCTCGTCATTGCGATGATCTGGTTCTGTAAGTCCAAGCGTATCACGCAGCTCGGTAAGCTGTCGCTCGTGCCGGGTATCTTCAACATCAACGAGCCGATCATCTTTGGTCTGCCGATCGTGCTCAATCCAACCATGCTCATTCCGTTCATGCTCGTTCCGACCCTGAACATTGTGATCTCTTACTTTGCAATGTCGCTGGGCTTTGTGCCGATCTGTTCGGGTGTCAATATCCCATGGACTTGTCCGTTGGGTATCTCTGGTCTGCTGGCAACCAACTGGGCTGGCGGTCTGCTCCAGATCGCACTGCTCGTGCTCGGCGTATTCATCTATATGCCGTTCATCAAGATCATGGATCATCAATATCTCAAGGAGGAAGCCGAGGCGGCAAACAAGAGCGACGATGACGACATTTCGCTCGATGACCTCTCGTTTGATGATCTCTAAGACACAAGGAGAACACAAGCATGAAAATCATTATGATTTACGATCAGATTCAGGCAGGTGCCGGAATCAAGGACGATCACATGGTTCCGCTTGGAGCCAAAAAGGATGCAGTTGGCCCTGCTCTGATGATGGAGCCATTCCTCAAGCAGATCGACGGCCGCGTGATCGCGTGCCTGTACTGCGGAGATGGATTCTTTGCACAGGATGAGGCAGAGGTCAGCCGTAAGCTGTGTGCGATGGTAAAGAAACTCGGCCCGGATATTGTCATGTGCGGTCCGGCGTTCAATTACCTCGGATACGGAAAAATGGCAGCCAAGGTTGCCAAGGATGTCGTGGATACCACGGGTGTTCCGGCGTTTGCTGCGATGTCCAGAGAAAACGAAGAAACAATTGCACAATACAAGGATCAGATCCACATTGTAGAGACCCCGAAAAAGGGTGGGGTCGGACTCAATGAATCGCTGGAAGGCATGTGCTTGTTGGCAAAGGCAATGTATGACAACAAGGACGTTGACACCGTTGTAGAAAAATATTGTTTCCGTTGAGCAAGAAATGCTGGGGGCACGGTTCCGGAAACGGGATCGTGCCTCAGCTTTTTGTAAGCCATAAAATACGCACAACAGAAAGGAAGGATTTGCTATGTGGGGCATCATTGCAACATGGAGAATGGCAGTTGAGGGCATCGGCAAGGCAAGTGAAATGCTGAAAGCGGAGGGTGATGCAGGCGACGCGATCGAGGCTGCCATCAAGGAAGTAGAGGACTTCCCGTATTATAAATCCGTCGGTTACGGCGGACTGCCCAATGAGGAAATGGAAGTGGAGCTGGACGCCGCGTATATGGACGGCGACACTCTGGATATCGGTGCGGTCGGCGCAATCAAGGACTTTGCCAACCCGATCTCCATTGCGCGTCGTCTGTCGCAGCAGTCGGTGAATAATTTCCTTGTGGGCGAGGGCGCAGAAAAGTTTGCCCATCGTGAGGGATTCGAGCGCAAGAACATGCTCAGTGACCGCGCAAAGATCCATTATCGCAACCGTGTCAAGGAGGTGCAGGAGCAGGAGATCAAGCCCTATTCCGGCCATGACACCGTTGGCATGGTGTGTCTGGATACCCACGGCAAGATGACGGCGGCGACCTCCACAAGCGGACTGTTTATGAAGAAAAAGGGACGCGTGGGCGATTCTCCGATTTCAGGCTCGGGCTTCTATGTAGACAGCATGGTAGGCGGCGCGACCGCGACCGGACTGGGTGAGGACGTCATGAAGGGCTGTGTGTCTTACGAGATCGTGCGCCTGATGAAAGAGGGAATGCATCCGCAGGCAGCGTGTGAAAAGGCGGTGCAGATGTTTGACGAGACGCTGCGCCGCCGCCGCGGAAAGGCAGGCGATATGTCGCTGGTTGCCATGAACAACAAGGGCGAATGGGGCGTTGCGACCAACATCGAGGGCTTTTCCTTTGCGGTTGCAACCGCCGATCAGGAGCCCATCGTATATCTGACCAAGCAGGTAGACGGCAAGTGCGTGCATGAGGTTGCAAGTCAGGAATGGCTGGACAACTATATGAAGACACGCATGGCACCGCTGGTGGAGAAGTGATATGAACGGACGAAACGAAGCGATCGAGCAGCAGATCTGCGCCGAGGTGGAAGCTCTGCATGCGGAACTGCTGGACGAGATCACCGAGCTGGTGAAGATCGACAGCACCGAGCGCGCGGCACAGCCCGAAGCACCGTTTGGCGCAGGGGTGCGGCAGGCACTCGATCATACGCTGGCACTGGCAAGGCGGCTGGGCTTTGAGACCACAGACGTCGATCATTATATGGGCTATGCGTCCTATCGTACGGCAGACTGCAAGGAGAGCGGCTATGTTGGCGCGATCGGACATTTGGACGTCGTACCGGCTGGAACGGGCTGGAAGGAGCCGCCGTTCTCCGGCTTTCGGGAAGATGGTGTGCTGTATGGGCGCGGCGTGCTGGACAACAAGGGACCGATCTTATCCTGTCTCTATGCCGCTTACGCCTTGAAACGCTTGGGCGTGCCCATTTCGCGTGAGATCCGCATTTTGTTCGGCTGCGATGAGGAGACCGGTTTTGAGGATCTCAAGTATTTTCTGCAAAAAGAAGAACCGCCCGTCATGGGTTTTACGCCGGACTGCAAGTATCCCGTCGTCTATGCCGAGCGCGGCAGGGCACTGGTGCAGGTCATCGCGCCGGACATGGATGCCCTGTTCCGCCTCATGAACGACTATATCCTCAACGCCAAGAACAACGGCGAGCGGCTGGGTATTGCCTTTGAGGATGCGGAGTTCGGTATGCTAGAGGTGCGCGGCTATACCATGGTCAAGGCAGGGGACAAACCTGCGGTGCAGTTTGCCATCAGCTATCCGGCAGGCTGTACCTGTGCACAGCTGACCGAACAACTCGCGCAGACCCTGCCCGACTATGAAGTGAAGTGCGTGAGCAACTTCGATCCCGTGCGCTTCCCGAAGGATTGCCGTCTGGTGGATACCCTGCGCTATACCTACGAGCAGGTGACCGGACAGGACGGAACCCCTGTGACGACAACGGGCGGCACATATGCCAAGCTCATGCCCAATATCGTTCCCTTTGGGCCGTCCTTCCCCGGGCAGAAGGGCATCGGCCACCAGCCAAATGAATGGATGCGTGCAGACGATCTTTTGACCAATGCAAAGATCTATGCACTGAGCCTGTATTACTTAGCACAATAAAAAAGGAGAGAACCGATTATGACATACGAAATTTGCTGTGGAAGCTATGAGGATGCATTGCAGGCACATCGCGGCGGAGCATCGCGCATCGAGCTCAACACCGCACTGCATCTGGGCGGACTGACCCCGACCATTGCAAGCGTCAAGCTGACCCGTCAGAACACCGCGCTCAAGATCATCAGCATGGTGCGTCCGCGTGCAGGCGGCTTCCATTACAGCGAAGCTGAGAAGGAGCAGATGTTTGCAGAAGCCGAACTGCTCATGGAATATGGCTCTCACGGTCTGGCATTTGGCTTTTTGAATGCAGATGCAACCATTGACACAGAGAACACGAAGAAGATGGTCGAGCTGATCCACGCACACAAGGGCGAGGCAGTGTTCCACCGTGCATTTGACTGCGTAAAAGATCCGTATGCGTCCATCGAGCAGCTGATCGAAGCAGGCGTTGACCGCATCCTGACGAGCGGGCTTGCACCCAAGGCAGTCGAGGGCAAGGAGATGCTGCGCACCCTGCAGCAAAAGTACGGCGACAAGATCGAACTGCTGGCAGGCTGTGGGGTCAATGCGTCCAATGTCCGAGAGATCATCGAGTACACCGGACTGTCTCAGGCACATTCCTCCTGCAAGGATTGGCGCGAGGATCCGACCACCATCGGCACACAGGTCAGCTATAGCTTTGCGCCTGCGCCCAATGAGTCGAGCTATGATATCGTAAGCGAGGCGCGTGTGAGAGAACTGGTACAGATCGCGTTATGAGTGCCCTGAAAAACAGGCAGTTTGGCAGATATTGTATCTCCTTTGCAGCGGTTTTTGCTTCTGCATTCCTGCAGGCGTTCACGATGCAGGTGTTTTTAGAGCCTGCTCAGATCCTGTCCAGCGGCTTTACCGGCGTTGCAATGCTGATCGACCGCATTGCAGCCCTGTTTGGCGGACACTTTCCGACCTCGCTGGGCATGATCGCGCTAAATCTTCCGGTTGCCGCCTTTTGCTATCGGCATATCGGGAAGAAGTTCGTATTCTTTTCACTCTTGCAGGTGTTTTTTGCCAGTGCCATTCTGCGCATTGTGCATTTTGAGCCTATTTTTGAGGATGTGTTCCTGAATATCTGCTTTGGCGGCTTCCTGTACGGCATGGCCATTGTCATTGCGCTCAAGGGCAATGCGTCCACGGCAGGCACCGACTTTATCGCGCTGTATGTCTCGAACAAGTGCGGCAAGAGCATTTGGCAGTTTATCTTTCTGTTCAACTGCCTGATGCTGTGTATTTTTGGCGCATTGTTTGGGTGGCTGTATGCAGGATACTCCATCGTATTCCAGTTTCTAAGCACCAGAACGATCGAGACCTTCGACAACCGCTATCAGCGTGTGACCTTGCAGATCACGACACAGCAGCCGGACAAGATCATTGAAACTTATATGCAGGCGTATAAGCATGGCATGTCTGTTCTGGAGGGCTATGGGGCATACGGGAAAAACAAATTGAGCCTGTTGCATACGGTCGTTTCCACATACGAGGTCAAGGATATTGTAACGTTGATGCGTGAGGCAGATCCTCATGTCATCATCAATGTATTGCAAACGGAAACATTCTATGGTGGTTTCTATCGCAAACCAATGGAATAAATTTACAAGATTCAGAAAGGAATGAAGTTTCATGCATAAGTTGGGTATTTCGGTATATCCGCAGCACAGCACACCGGAGAAAGATGAAGCCTATATCGCGTTGGCAGCAAAATATGGCTTCAGCCGTATTTTCACCTGCCTGCTCTCGGGCAAGGGCGAGAAGGAGGAGATCATCAAGACCTTCTCGGACTTTATGAACATGGCACATAAATACAATATGGAGGTTGCGGTCGATACCAATCCAGAGATTTTTGCAAAGCTGGGCGCGACCCCGTTCGATCTCAAGGTATTTGCAGATATGGGCGTAGATATCATCCGTCTGGACGGGCATTTCGGCGCGACAGAGGATATTGCGATCACGCGCAACCCGTACAATATCCTGATCGAGTTCAATGCATCGCAGAATCTGGATCTGGAGCTGATGATCGAGCGCGGCGCAAACCGTAGCGGGATCGTGACCTGCCACAATTTCTATCCGCAGAGATTTACCGGACTGGGATGGGAGCGTTTCCTGTACTTTACGGAGAAGTACAAAAAGAGCGGTTTCCGCACGGCGGCGTTTGTCTCCAGCCACAACAAGGACACCTTTGGACCATGGCCGGTGAGCGCAGGGCTGCCGACCTGTGAAATGCACCGTGATCTGCCGATCGACTTGCAGGTGCGCCATCTGATCGCAACCGAGATGATCGATGATATCATCATTGGCAACTGCTTTGCGACCGAGGAGGAGCTGAAGGCGATCGCGGCGGTCTCGCTCAGCCAGATCACCATGCGTGTCGATCTCGTGCCTGATATCACCGCGGAGGAAAAGAAGATCCTGACCGGTTACCGCCACTTTACGCGCGGCGACGCGTCCGACTATATGCTGCGCTCCTCGATGCCGCGTCTGGACTGCCGCGAAACTTCGTTCCCACACCGTGCCGATTCGAGACCATGCTTCAAGCGCGGAGATGTGCTGGTGGTCAACGACAACCTGAAGCACTACCGCGGAGAGCTGGAGGTCGTTTTGCAGGACATGCCGAACGATGGCGAGCGCAATCTCATTGGCGTTATTCCGAAGGAGGAGCACATCCTGCTTGATCTGATCCGTCCGGAATATGAGTTTGGGTTTATTTGCAGCGAGTAACAATTGCATCCTGAGACCGCGCCGCTGGGGGAAACTCCGGCGGTGCATTTTTTTTCGCCGTGCATGAGAAAAAATGGAAAAAATCTGCAAAAAGGGATCAAATGCATCCCTTTCGCCAAAGAAATAAAACAATAGATGGGAATAAGTTGCAAAAAACTGCTTAATTTTACGAGATAAAGAGATGATATTTGTATAGTATTACCAAAAAACAAGAAATCTTTTTTGTCAAAACGGGCATTGAAATATCTACCAATGAGGTATACAATGAAAACAACAAAGCAAGCTTCGTTGATTTTGAAAACCTTTGGAGGGGCGTGGGAATGACCCCTCTGAAACGATAGAAAGAGGAGGAGATCCTATGTACTTCCAAACCACTGAGGCGCACGAGGCACTGCGTGCGCAGGTACGCGAATTCGCCGAGACCGAGGTAAAGCCCATCGCGTTCATGCTCGATCAGAACAGCGAGTTCCCTGCTGAGGCGATCGAAAAATTCGGCAAGATGGGTCTGATGGGCATTCCGTATGCCAAGGAATACGGCGGTGCCGGACTGGACGTTCTGAGCTATGCCATTGCGGTAGAAGAACTTTCCCGTGTGGACGGCGGCACAGGCGTTATCTTGTCTGCCCATGTGTCCCTCGGCACTTACCCGATCGCTGCATTCGGCACCGAGGAGCAGAAGCAGAAATATCTCGTGCCGCTGGCAAAGGGCGAGAAGATCGGTGCATTCGGTCTGACCGAGCCGAACGCAGGCTCGGACGCAGGCGGCACGGAGACCACAGCAGTTCTGGAAGGCGATCACTATATCCTCAACGGTGAAAAGATCTTCATTACGAACGGCGGCGTGGCAGACGTTTATGTTGTATTCGCTGTGACCACACCGGATATCGGAACACGCGGCATCAGCGCATTCATTGTGGAAAAGGGCTGGGAGGGCTTCACCTTCGGCGACCACTACGACAAGCTGGGTATCCGCTCCTCCGCAACGGCACAGCTGCTGTTCAATAACGTTAAGGTTCCAAAGGAAAACCTGCTGGGCAAGGAAGGTCAGGGCTTCAAGATCGCAATGGCGACCCTGGACGGCGGCCGTATCGGCATCGCATCGCAGGCACTGGGCATTGCGCAGGGTGCATACGAGGCAGCACTCGAGTATGCAAAGGATCGTGAGCAGTTCGGTAAGCCGATCGCACACCAGCAGTCCATCTCCTTCAAGCTGGCAGACATGGCAACCAAGCTGCGTGCGGCACGCTTCCTCGTGTACAGCGCGGCAGAACTCAAGGAGCACCATGAGCCATACGGCATGGAGTCCGCAATGGCAAAGATGTATGCCTCCGATGTGTGCCTTGAGATCGTAAACGATGCCGTTCAGATCTTCGGTGGTACTGGCTACCTCAAGGGCATGGATGTTGAGCGTGCATATCGCGACGCAAAGATCTGTACCATCTATGAGGGCACAAACGAGATCCAGCGTGTTGTTATCGCCTCCCATATCATCGGCAAGATGAAGGGCGACGCAGCACCGGCAGTGCGCAAGCGCGGACCGATCACAGGCGCACGCAAGAAGATGATCCTGAAGGACGGCACGGCACAGGAACGCGTCGAGACTCTGGTGGAGAATCTGAAGAAGGACGGCTATGACTTCACCGTTGGTATCCCGATGGATACCCCGATCACCCAGGCAGAGCGCGTGGTCAGCGCAGGCAAGGGCATCGGCAAGAAGGAAAATATGAAGCTCATCGAGGAGCTTGCAAAGCAGGCAGGCGCAGCCATCGGTTCTTCCCGTCCGGTTGCAGAGACCCTGCGCTATGTACCGCTCAATCGCTATGTAGGTATGTCCGGTCAGAAGTTCAAGGGCAATTTGTATATTGCCTGCGGTATCTCGGGCGCAGGACAGCACCTCAAGGGCATCAAGGATGCTTCTACCATTGTAGCAATCAATAATAATGCAAATGCACCGATCTTTAAGAATGCGGATTACGGCATCGTGGGCGATGTGGAGGAGATCCTGCCGCTGCTCGCAAAGGCACTCGATACCGGCGCACCGAAGAAGGAAGCACCTCCGATGAAGAAGATCAAGCGTGCGACCCCGAAGAAGCAGCCACCGGCTTGGAAGCTGTATGTATGCAGCGGCTGCGGCTATGAATATGACGCTGGCAAGGGCGATCCGGAGAACGAGGTTGCAGTTGGCACACTCTTTGCAAAGCTGCCAGAGGAGTGGATGTGCCCAGAGTGCGGCGAGGCAAAGGATCAATTCATCGAAGTATAAGATTGGAATACAATGAAGGAGGCTATCCCTTATGTACTGTGTTAGAAATGTGACAGAGGATCTATATTGGGTCGGCGCAAATGACCGCCGCCTGACCCTGTTTGAGAATATCCATCCCATTCCGCGCGGCGTATCCTACAACTCCTATCTGTTGTTGGACGAAAAGACCGTTTTGTTCGATACCGTGGACTGGTCGGCATGCCGTCAGTTTTTGGAGAACATCGAGCATGTGCTGGACGGCCGCAAGCTGGACTACCTGCTGATCAACCACATGGAGCCTGACCATGGCGCGTCCATTGAGGAAGTCCTGCTGCGCTATCCGGAGTGCCAGATCATCAGCAATGAGAAGGCGTTCCTGCTCATGCGTCAGTTCGGCTTCCAGATCGACGGACGCACCATCGAGGTCAAGGAGGGCGAGACCTTCTCCTTTGGTAAGCATACCGTGACCTTTGTGGCAGCACCTATGGTACACTGGCCGGAAGCAATGGTGACCTTTGACACCACCAACGGCGTGCTGTTCTCCGCAGATGCCTTCGGCTCTTTCGGCGCACTCGACGGCAAGCTGTTTGCCGACGAAGTGAATTTCGACCGCGACTGGATCGACGATGCACGCCGCTACTTTACCAATATCGTGGGCAAGTATGGCCCGCATGTACAGGCACTGCTCAAGAAAGCAGGCACCATCGATATCAAGATGCTGTGTCCGCTGCATGGTCCGGTTTGGCGTAAGGATCTGGGATATTTCCTCGATAAGTACGATAAGTGGAGCCGCTATGAGCCGGAAGAAAAGGGCGTTCTGATTGCATACGCTTCCATGTATGGCAATACTGAGGCGGCAGCAGGCGCGCTGGCAGCGAAGCTGGTGGAAAAGGGCATGAGCAATGTGGTCATGTACGATGTATCGAACACCCATGTTTCCTATCTGATCTCCGAGACCTTCCGCCTGAGTCATATCGTGCTGGCATCCGTCACCTACAATCTGGGCATCTATCCGGTCATGCACAGCTACCTGATGGATATGAAGGCACTGAACGTACAGAAGCGCACGGTCGGCATCATCGAGAACGGCTCTTGGGCTTGCAAGTCGGGTACGCTCATGCGTGAGTTCCTTGATGAGCAGATGAAGGAAATGACGGTTCTGGACGACCAGCTGACACTGGCATCCTCACTCAATGAGAACGGTATTGCCGATCTCGACAGTCTGGCAGACAGCCTGATCGAGTCCATTCGGAACGAGGCATAATCGCATAAAAGCATAAATACAAGTACCAAAAAAGGGTCATATCCGTGGATATGACCCTTTTTTGAGAGGCTGTCGAAAAACTTCGACAGCTTTTCCGGGGGAATCCAATCCCCCTAGATACAGAGCCGGTCCCAGTAGAAACCGGCTCTGATACCCCCGGTTTCGCGCGCGTTTGCGTGGGAGGTGCAAATTTTAAATTGCCGCGTTCCCAAACGAGATCCGAGAGAACTTTTATAAAATTTATCGCTGTCTTGTGTATTGTTGCTCCAGTTCTTCGAGCGTGTGTATGGGCTGGGGCAGACCAAGGATGCGGCTGACCGAATAGAGCGTGGGCTGGGTCAGACCGCAGGCGGCAAGCAGGTTGGGGTCGGAAAATACCGCGTCAGGTGTGGTGTCCGCCATCAGGGTTCCGGCGTGGAACAGGAGAACGCGGTCTGCCCAACGCCATGCAAAGTTTACATCATGGGTGGAAATGAGCAAGGCAATGCCGCGCGACTCCAGCATGGCAAGGTTTTGTTCGAGCAGCTGCGTATGCATGGGATCGAGGCTGGAGGCAGGCTCATCGAGCAGGATGAGCGCAGGGGACATTGCCAGCACATCGGCAATGGATACGCGTTTTTTTTCGCCGCCTGAGAGATATTGGGGGGCGCGTGTGCGGAATGCTTCCAGCCGCAGGTTGGCGATGGACTGCTCGACCGCTTTGCGCACTGTGGCTTCATCCCAGCCCAGATTGAGCGGCCCGAAGCTGATCTCCTCCTCGACCGTACCGGCGAGCAGCTGCACATCGGGGTCTTGAAATACAAACCCGACCTTGCGGCGCAGAGCGGTAAGAGACTGCCGCTTTTGGGTGACGGGAACACCCTCTAAGAAGACCTGTCCGCGCGTGGGGTGCAGGACACCGTTGCAAAGCAGGAAGAAGGTAGATTTTCCCGCACCGTTTTCACCAAGGACGGCGACTTTTTCGCCGCTGTGCAAGCTGACAGACAGGTTGCGCAGGGCTTCTCTGCCGTCCTCGTAGGTGTAGCTGACCTGTTCAAAACGAATGATTTCGTGCATCATGGATCTCTCCTGTCAAAAAGAATGGTTAGGGCTTGTTTGAAAATAGAGAAGTTGCCGGATGCTTCAAGCAGCCCCTAGAAAAAAGAAAGCAGGGTCATGAGGGCGGAGCCTGTGACGAGCAGACCGGCAAACAGGGCATGGCACAGGAGGACGGGCTTTGGGCGCGTCAGGAAGCGCAGTTCTCCCTCGTAACAGCGGCTTTCCATGGCGTCAAAGCAGGCACTTGCCTTGCGGAAGCTGTTCGAGAGCAGGAGCGCGTAGAGCTGCCCTGTGGTTCGCAGACTGCGGCGCAGGCCGGAGAATCCCAGACGGCTCTGGGCGGCACTGTGCATCTGATGATAGGTCTCAAAGAGCAGGAAAATATAGCGGTAGATGAGAACGGCAAGATCGATCACAACAGAGGGGACATGGGCGCGGCGCAGCACAGCGAGGATCTCGGGCATGGGCGTGGACAGGCTGAGAAAGAAAAGACAGCTCATGGCACCGAGCGCACGCGCAAGTACCAGCCGTGCAGCGGCTTGGGCGGCAGGCAGGATACTGAGATAGCTGCCAAAGCAGGGGAGATCCAAAAGCCCTCCGCGCTCCGGTACAAGGTTCCAGAGCAGGGCGAGGGTGCTGAGGAGTAGAAATACCGCAGGCAGGCTGAATTTTGAAAGGTAGTCGTGCCATGAGATGCGCCCGATCCCGATGGTAACGGCGCACAGGACTGCGGTGAGGATCAGGGGCATGTGGGTGGTCTGTGCCGCAATGCACAGCATCAGCACAAGGATGCTGCACCCGACCTTGAGCGCAGGGTTCACCCTGCACAGGGCTGAACGGCGCGCCAGCACATCGACCGAGGAAATGCTGTCATGGGTATGGCGATGTGCAGAGAGAAAGAGCAGTCCTAGGCTAAAGCTGAACAGGAGCAGGAGCGGCGTGGAAAGCTGCCCCAGAAAGAGCCAATAAAGGACAAGTGCCGTCAAGATGGAAGTGAACATAGAAGCCTCCATAGAGAGAAAATGCCCACCGCAAGATACAAGCAGCAGGCATTTTGTGTAGTTAGAGCTTGTTTGAAAATAGACCGATTTTCTATTTTTCAAGCAGCCCCTAGTCGTCGTCGCGTTTGTATTTTTTGCGTGCAACGAGGTAGCCGAAGCAGTAAGCGATGACGCCTACGCCGATACCGGTCTGTATGCAGAACAGCAGGCTTTCGACCTCGCCGGGGAGTTCGCCGCCCAACGCGGTTTCCAGAACGGGCGCGAACCACGGCTCATAAGCCTCGCCGCGGATCTCCTCGACCATCTGGCTGCCGGCATCATCGCTGCCGCCAAATTCTGCGTCTTTGACGAGGAACAGGGGCAGGAATGCCATCAGGACGACAAGAACGAGTGAGATCAGGAGTGTTTTTTTGTTTTTACTCATCTTGCTTCCCCCTCTCTGAAAAAGCCGATGAGGCGAAGCTCCGGCTTGGCATAGGTTTCCAGACCGATGATGATGAGCATGGTCAGGATACCCTCAATGATGGCAAGGGGAAGCTGGGTGGGGGCAAAGACGCCAAGGAATTTGACGGCACTTGCCGCGATGCCGCCCTGTGCGCTCGGGTTTGCGACGGCAAGCTGGATGCTGGTCACGCAGTAGGTAAAGAGATCGCCCAGAAAGGCGGCAAGAAAGACGGTGACTTTTTTGTTCAGGTTCATCTTGCGGCCCAGCTTCCAGATGCCCCAGCTGACGAGCGGACCTGCGACCGCCATGCTGAAAGTGTTCGCGCCCAGCGAGGTGAGACCGCCGTGCGCAAGCAGGATCGCCTGAAAGAGTAGGACGATGATACCGAGGATACTGGTGATGGCAGGGTTAAAGAGGATCGCAGCCAGACCAGTGCCGGTCATGTGGCTGCAGCTGCCGGATACGGACGGGATCTTGAGCGAGGAAATGACGAAGATGAACGCACCGGACATGGCGAGCAGGATGAGTGCACGGCGCTGCTCGCTCAGGGTGCGGCGGATCGCCATGACCCCTGCGACAAGGAATGGGATGCAGATGACTGCCCAGAGGGTGCAGTGAACGGGGGGCAGATAGCCCTCCATAATATGCATCGCGGACGCGGCAGTGGGTACACACAGCGCGGCACTGAGCACAGCGGAAAGGGACAAAAGACGTTTTTCGTTTTTGCTCATGGTTGAGACTTCCTCCTTTTTTTGTGGTATGCACCAAAAAAGAGCCGTTCCACATGCAGGGCATAGCAGAAGGCTCCAAAACAAAGCTGCACATAGATGGATACATACAGCGTAACTTGTGCCATATATGGTTGAGCCGTTCCATATATGGGAACCTGCGAAAAGCAGGAGTCCGTCAAACAGGCAGGTCTTCCGGCTCAGGCGTCATAGCAGACAGTCAAGCCTTCCCGTGTGTACCCACAGTGGCAGATATTTGACTGGAGCTGTTCCTTTACGGCGGCGGTCCCGCATGGGCATTTCACCCATTTCCCTATTCTCTCAAAGAATGAGCACCTGTTCGATGCTTTGTTGTTTTTTCAGTATAGCACAGAATGTGAGGGCTGTATATGGAAGGAATGAAAAAAATGAGGGGAGAAATGGGATTTAAATTGTGAGGGGAGGGCAGCAAAAAGGAGGATGCGGCAGAAGAAAAAATGGTAAAATAGTATCAAAAAATAGATGATATAATATTACATTTTTCTTTGTTGCGGCAGGGCGTTTTCATGTACGGGGAGCGCATTTGGTGAAAGTGACAAAGGCAAGATCGCAAGATTCGACAGAAAAATATAAAATAAAACAAGAGACAGCAAGAGAGACGGAAAAATGACAAAAGAGGGAGGATGTTTTACCGAAAAAGACGGAAAGAGCAGAGATTGCGGCAGATGGAGGGGAAATGCGGAGAAAATCGGAACAGAGAGGGGGATTGCAGAGCATTATACAGAAAAAGATGAATCAAATGATGATTTTGATGGGGGCTGCCAGCAAAAAACAGATTTTGATGAAAGAAATACATTTTTGAGGCAGAAGGGGAAAATGCGGAGAAAGTATCGCACTGTGTATATACAATATGATTAAAGCCAGATGAAATGAATAGACAAAATAATGTCAAAGGAAAAAGAAGTACATAGAAGTTACATAACTTTCTTCGGAAGATGTAGAAAATTGTCGAACGAAACTTTGGCGAAAAGCTGGAAAAAGCATTGTAAGAAGTGAAAATATATGGTAAATTAAGGAAGGCGCAAAGAGGCGGTAAAACATTGAAACATTTGTTAGAAGGTTGTGAATGACATCATGAAAAGCAATATTCGAGTGTTGATCGCGGACGGAGACAAGGACTTTCGCACAGCGTTGAGCGGAGCCTTGCAGGCAGAGGATGGGATCGAGGTTGTTGGAGCAGCAGGGGACGGCGTGACCGCGCTGGAACAGATCCGCAAAGCGGAGTTCGATCTTGTGCTCATCGATCTGATGCTTCCGGAACTGGACGGACTGAGCGTTTTGCATAGTGCGATGGACGAACAGCACCATTTTGGTGTGTTCGTTATTTCGGCATTTGCAAGCGATGCGGTCGCGGCAGAATGTACCAGCTTGGGCGTGAGCCATTTCCTACGCAAGCCCGTCAGTGCAGAGGTGCTTGCAAGCCGTATCCGGCAGTGGGATCTGGCACGGCAGGGAGAGGTGCCCATGAGGAAGGTCGAACCGGATGATCTGGATTTGGAGGTGCGTGTCACCGAGGTGATCCATCAGGTAGGCGTACCGGCGCATATCAAGGGCTATCAGTATCTGCGCGAAGCGATCATAATGGCGATCCGTGACATGGATTCCGTGGGTGCGATCACGAAGATCATGTATCCTGGCATTGCGAAAAAATTTCATACGACCGCCTCTCGCGTAGAACGTGCGATCCGACATGCCATCGAGGTGGCGTGGGATCGCGGCGATATCGAAACACTCCAGTCATTCTTTGGTTATACCATTTCAGGAGTCAAGGGGAAACCAACCAATTCGGAGTTTATTTCTATGATCGCGGATCAGCTTCGTTTGCAAATGCGCCGTGGCTGATCGAACATTTGGTACATACCGTATGTCTCTGCCTGCGGGAGAGGCATACGGTTTTTGCCATATTGCAGGGGCAAATCCGTAAGGCTATATTCCTTGTGTCTCCGTCGCGAGACCGCGACACGTTACTTTTGCTTCCAAGCAAATCGTTTAGCAGAAATGAAAAACCTACGGATTCGCCAATTCTTCGCAGGATGTGTGAACATAAATTTCAACCGCCAGCACGACACGCTTCCCTGCTTCTCGAAGCAAATCATTTCGTTGCAATGAAAATCAGATGGATCTCTCATAAACCCCTTGACAAATACCAAAGCAATGGTATAATAACTAAAGAATATCGGTCTGGTACCATAGCCAAGTGGTAAGGCGTGGGACTGCAACTCCCTGATCCCCAGTTCAAATCTGGGTGGTACCTCCATTTTCCCCTTTTTGAATAGCGTAAATGCAGTGAAAAAGAGGAGTACCTCGCACATGGGCTTTTTAGAGAGCGGACGATTGCTGGAACGTCTGTAAGCCCTCCGAGGGAAGGTCGCTTTGGAGCTGAGATATCAAAAGCCCCGTGCCTGAGATATCTTCGGGTTGTCTCGTTATCGACAGAAAGTGCGCATGGCTCTGCTATGTGAATTTAGGTGGTACCACGGAAATCAGAGGTTTTCGTCCTATTGGGGGCGGAAGCCTTTTTTGTATTTCCCCAGTATATCCAAAATCAATTTGAATGGTAAAAGGAGAGATCAACAGATGGCAAATGAACTGCCAAAAACCTATGATCCCTCGGCGGTAGAAGATAAGCTCTATCAGTTCTGGAACGATTCCGGATTTTTCAATGCTGAGGTCGATGAAAACAAGAAGCCGTTTACGATCGTGATCCCACCCCCGAACGTGACCGGTCAGCTGCACATGGGTCATGCGTTCGACGAGACCTTGCAGGATATCCTCATCCGTGCCAAGCGCATGCAGGGCTATTCCGCCCTGTGGATGCCGGGAACCGACCATGCAGGCATTGCGACCCAGATCAAGGTCGAGGAAAACCTGCGCGTCAACGAGGGCAAGACGCGTCATGATCTCGGGCGTGAGGAGTTTTTGAAGCGCGTATGGGACTGGAAGCACCAGTACGGAAACCGCATCATCTCCCAGCTCAAGAAGCTTGGCTCCTCCTGTGACTGGAGACGTGAGCGTTTCACGATGGATGAGGGTTGTTCCCATGCGGTCAAGGAGGTTTTTGTCAACCTCTACGAAAAGGGTCTCATCTATAAGGGCAACCGTATCATCAACTGGTGCCCCAAGTGTACCACTGCACTGTCCGATGCTGAGGTCGAGTACGAGACCCAGCCGGGCAAGCTGTGGCATATCAAGTACCCAATCAAGGATTCCGACGAATATCTGGTTGTTGCGACCACCCGTCCAGAAACCTTTATGGGCGATACCGGCGTTGCAGTCAACCCGAACGATGAACGCTACCAGCACCTCATTGGCAAGACCTGTATCCTGCCCATCATGAACCGCGAGATCCCGATCTTTGGGGACGATTATGTCGATATGGAGTTTGGCACGGGCTGCGTTAAGACCACGCCCTGCCATGACCCGAACGACTTCGAGATGGGTCAGCGTCATGATCTTGAGCAGATCCTCGTATTCAATGAGGATGCGACCGTCAACGAAAACGGCGGCAAGTATCAGGGTATGGATCGCTACGAATGCCGCAAGGCAGTCATCCGTGATTTGGAAGAAGGCGGCTACCTCGTCAAGATCGAGGAGCATGAGCACAATGTCGGAACGTGTTATCGCTGCGGTACGACCGTAGAGCCGATGACCTCCGCACAGTGGTTTGTGAAGATGGCACCGCTTGCAAAGCCGGCAATGGATGTCGTAAACGACGGCCGTGTGCGCTTCGTGCCCGACCGCTTCTCCAAGACCTATCTGCGCTGGATGGAAAATGTGCATGACTGGTGCATTTCCCGTCAGCTGTGGTGGGGACATCGCATTCCGGCGTATTACTGTGATGACTGTGGCGAGATGACCGTTGCAAAGGAAGACGTGACCGTATGCCCGAAGTGCGGCGGCACGCATATCCGTCAGGAGGAAGACGTACTGGATACCTGGTTCTCCTCTGCGCTCTGGCCGTTCTCCACACTGGGCTGGCCGGAAAAGACCAAGGAGCTGGATTACTTCTATCCAACCTCGGTTCTGGTGACCGGATATGACATTATTTTCTTCTGGGTTGCGCGTATGATCTTCTCCGGCATGGAGCAGATGCACGAGGAGCCGTTCAAGACCGTATATATTCACGGTCTGGTGCGCGACGCACAGGGGCGCAAGATGTCCAAGTCGCTGGGCAACGGCATTGACCCGCTTGAAATCATCGAGCAGTATGGTGCGGACGCCCTGCGCTTTACCCTCATTACGGGCAATTCCCCCGGAAATGATATGCGCTTCTCTACCGAAAAGGTGGAGTCCAGCCGCAACTTTGCCAATAAGATCTGGAATGCATCGCGCTTTATCCAGATGAATCTGACCATCGAGGATGCAGAACTGCCGGCTGAGCTTGCGCTCGAGGATCAGTGGATTTTGCACAAGTATAATGAACTTGTCAAGGCAGTCACCGAGAATATCGACAAGTATGAGCTGGGTATCGCGGTACAGAAGCTGTACGACTTTATCTGGGATAACTTCTGTGATTGGTATATCGAGATCGTAAAGCCGCGCCTGCAAAATCAGGCAGATACAGCCGCAAACGAGAGTGCACAGAAGGTGCTCTGCTACGTCCTGCGCGGCACGATGCAGCTGCTGCATCCGTTCATGCCGTTCATCACCGAGACCATCTGGCAGGCACTGCCGCATGAAGGTCCGTCTGTTATGGTTTCCAAGTGGCCGGAGTACCAGCAGAGTCTGTGCTTTGCAAAGGAAGCTGAGCAGGTCGAGACCATGATGGATACCATCCGCGCCATCCGCGCACGCCGTGCAGAGATGAACGTACCGCCGTCCAAGAAGGCGCAGGTCATCCTGCTGACCGATGCACGCGAGGCATACGAGGCAGGCAGCCTGTTCTTCGGAAAACTGGCGTATGCATCGGAGATCTCCTTCGTGGATGCCGCACCGGAACATGCAGATTCCATGGTGTCCGTTGTCACCAAGGGTGCAAACGTTTATATGCCGATGGGTGAGCTCATCGACTTTGAGAAGGAGCGCGCACGTCTGGAAAAGGAAAAGGGTAAGGTGCAGAAGGATCTGGACTTTATCAATAAGAAGCTGGGCAATCCGGGATTTCTGGCTAAGGCACCGGAAGCAGTTGTTGCACAGGAACGCGAAAAGGTTGCAAAGCTCGAGGAACTGATGGAAAAGCTGGATGCCAGCCTTGCAGCACTTCAGTGATTCCGTAGAACGAGCGGGACAAGATTACCAAATACAGGAAAGAGGACTCGGCTTTGAGTCCTCTTTTGCTATCAGACTGGGAAAATCATAGAAACGGAGGAAATCAGGATGGGAACAGAACAGGAAGCAGTCGCGCGTATCCATGCCTGCGGACGGTTTTCCGGCAGGGCAGGACTACATCGCATACAGGCACTGTGTCACGCACTGGGCGATCCGCAGGATCGGCTGAAATTCGTTCATCTTGCAGGGACGAACGGGAAGGGCAGTACGGCGACCATGCTGGCATCGGTCTTGGAGCATGCCGGATACCGCACGGGGCTGTATACCTCGCCCTATCTTGTGGTGTTTCGGGAGCGTATCCGTGTCAATGGCGCAATGATCGTGCCCGAAGATCTGGTGCGGCTGGAGGCGTGGGTGCGGCAGGCGGCAGAGGGGCTGACTCTGCCCGAGGGAGAGCATATTGGGGAATTTGAGTTTGTGACCGCGCTTGCGTTTCTGTACTTTGCCGAGCAGGGCTGTCAAATCGTGGTGCTGGAAACCGGACTGGGGGGCTCGTATGACGCAACCAACGTGATCGCGCCGCCCGAGGTGGCAGCCATTACCTCTGTTTCGCTCGATCATACCGCGGTACTGGGGGACACGGTGGAGGCGATCGCGCGGACAAAAGCAGGCATTTATAAGGCAGGGAGCGTGCATCTTGCGGCAGGCGGACAGTCTGAGGCGGTGTATCGTGTTCTGCGCGAAGCCGCACCCGATCTGCAGGTCGCACAGCCTGCAAGCGTCAGGCAAATGGGCATCGGCGGTACATCCTTTACATGGAAGGGCAGGAAATATACCATTCGCTTGGCTGGCGCGTATCAGCCGCAAAACGCGGCACTTGCCCTTGCCATCTTGGAAGCCCTGCAAGTGCGCGGCTGGAACATTTCGGAGGAAGCCATCAAAAGCGGACTGCATGCAGCATACATCGCCGGACGCATGCAGGTTGCCTGCGCAGATCCCTTGGTGCTGCTGGATGGGGCGCACAATGTGGGCGGTATTGCCGAACTTTGTGAAACCATGAGAAAATTTGCACCACAGGGGAAAATCTATGCCGTTTTGGGCATGTGCGCGGATAAGGCGGCAGAGGACGTGGTACATGGGATCGAATTTCCGGTTGCGCGGTATTACCTCACACCCTTGCAGAACGACCGCTCCCTTGATCCCAAGATGCTTGCAGGGTATCTTGCAGGGCAGGAGACCGTGTGCTGCAAGGACAGCACGGAAGCACTCAGGCAGGCAATGGAGGCAGCCGGGACAGAGGATCTTGTGTTGGTGTTCGGCTCGCTCTATCTGGTGGGCGAGGCAGAAAAACTTTTGCCTGACAGAAAGCTGCAAACTTTTTGAGGCAAGTATGGTATGCTGAAACACAGAGAGCGATGTGACAGCATAGGAGTGAGCGTGTATGCAAATCATTCATGAACGGGAAGGGGAAAAGCTTGTCGTTTATTTGACCGATGAACTGGATCAGCACAGTGCGCGTAAGGTGATCGAGGCACTGGATCGTTTGGCTCTGCTGTATGCGGAGGAATCCATTGTTTTAGATCTTGGTCGGCTGACCTTTATGGACAGTTCGGGGCTTGCCGTGGCGATCAACCTGCACCGTACCTTGGAGCAGACAGGGCGGCATCTGACCATACGACATACGCCGCCGCAGGCGATGCGCGTCTTTCAGGCGGCGCATCTGGAAAAGTACATCACATTTGAGCAGATGGGGGACGAGAAAGCATGCAAACATTGAACCGGATGACGCTTCGTTTTGACAGCCGTTCGGTCAATGAAGCGTTTGCGCGTATGACCGTTGCGGCATTTGTGGCACAGCTCGACCCGACCTTGGAGGAACTCAACGACATCAAAACGGTGGTGAGTGAGGCAGTCACCAATGCCATCGTGCATGGATACCGCGACCGTGTAGGGGAGATCGTTGTCAGTGCGCGGCTCTTGGAGGGCGGCTATGCAGAGATCAAGGTCAAGGATCATGGCTGTGGAATTGCGGACGTAGAGCAGGCGAGACAGCCGCTGTTTACGACAGGGGACGCAGAGCGTTCGGGAATGGGCTTTACCATCATGGAGAGCTTTTCCGATAAGCTGCGCGTACGCTCGGCAGTTGGGCGCGGAACGACCGTGACCATGCTGCGGCAGATCATGGGGCGCAATGGAGCGTCTGCCTGATGGAGCAGGAGGACAAGCTGCTCGCACAGCATAAGGGACTGATTTGGAGCATCGTGCGCCGATATCGCGGGCGTGGGGTCGAGGACGAAGACCTGTACCAGCTGGCAAGCATTGGACTCATCAAGGCGGCACGCGGCTTTGATCCGGCATTTGGCACGCAGTTTTCCACATACGCCGTGCCAAAGATCGCAGGAGAGATCCGACGGTTCCTGCGCGATGACGGCGCGGTGAAGGTGGGGCGTGTCATTCAGGAACGCGCTTACCACTTGCAGCGTTTGCAGGAGGAAATGGAGACCGCGTTGGGACGTCCTATTACGATCTCCGAACTTGCCGAACGCGCAGAACTGTCTGTGGAGGAGACTGCGGCGGCGGTGCAGTCGTCCGCGCCCGTGCAGTCGCTGGAAGCCCCGACCGGAGAGCAGGACATGCGCCTGATGGACTGTCTGGCAGGCAGCGGCGGCATTGAGGATGAGGTGACAACCAAGCTGTCCCTGCGGCAAGCAGTCGCCAAGCTGCCCGAACGGCTTGCACAGGTGATCCTCATGCGGTATCTGAGAGAGATGACCCAGCAGCAGACGGCGCGTGTCTTGGGGGTGTCGCAGGTGCAGGTATCCAGATTGGAGAAGCAGGCGGTCACGCTCCTGCGAAAAGAACTCACAGAACAGTAAAAGGGTATCCACAGGATACCCTTTTTGCATCTTATAAAGTTAAGCATCTGTTTTTGCTTCATAGATGGATACGAACCGTTCACGGTCAGAAACGATTTGGTTTTGTGCGGCATTCTGAAATTCGGTATATTCAGATGCCATGCGGAACGCAGCGGACTCGTTTTGCACAGTGGTCTCAGTGGACAATTCTACATTTGACCGTGGACCAGATACCATGAGCGAACCATCTTCCTGTGCGTAGGCACAGAAGATATAGGTTTTATCTACAATGGGTAATGCATCGTCTTCAAAAACATAATATGCAGAATGGTCTTTTGCAAGACCGCCGAACTTGAGAATTGGGATCTCTTTGTCGGTCATCAGATCGCCCTTGATATTTTCCAGCACATCAACGGTATAGGGGGTATAGATGAGGTCATCCTCATAGATGGGGCTTGCCTCATCTGTGACCGTTCCAACAAATACATAATCGGCATCCCCAACCAGCTGGGCGGTATCATTGATATCAATTGTAAAGGAACCATGCATATAAGAAGTTTTTGTGGGGCGATGGGCTGCCCCGATTGAGAAGAAGATCCCGACAGCGAGCAAGATACTGACAATGAGGATGAATCCTTTCTTTGATTTGGAAGAAGCAAGCATGAGAACATCTCCTTTTGTGAAGAAATCGAGTATTGGTATATGGGGATTATAATACAAAGAAAGTTTACGGTCAATGCGTTTGCCTGTGCAGAAGACAGGATGTTTGTAATGTCTGTAGGGTTTTCATTTTAGCAAAATGATTTGCTTTGGAAAGCTGGGAAACGTGTCGCGCCGGCGACGGCGGCCAAAGGATAGGAAACCTTGCGGTTTCCTTTTCCTTTGGAATCCTACCCTTCCCTCTCCATCAGATCAACATTGTGCCGCCGTAAGGGTGTGAAAGTATGAGCTCCGCCACAGGCGGGATTTCTGAAACCGGATCGTTTCCGCCCAGTGCCCCAAGGGTGGGAATGTATGACCTCCGCATAGCGGACGCGTGCAGCCTTTTGAAAAAATGCGGCGCATCTTTGATAAGCCCCTCCATGAACGCTCGCATAAGCGTCGTCCATCTCCCAAAGAAAGAGCAA
>JAHHRO010000018.1 GCA_020025755.1 Butyricicoccus sp.
ATTATCCTACATTAGGGGGTGTTTTGTCACTGTCCGTTTTTACTGGATCTGTTTAGATAGAGGGTATCATCGACGTTCTCACGGAAATAGAACGCACTATTTTTTAATAATTTTCTGCCTTAATCTGGAAATATGCCTTCGGATGTGCACAAACGGGGCACACCTCAGGTGCCTGCTTGCCAATCACGATATGGCCGCAGTTTGCACACTGCCACATCATATCGCCATCGCGAGAGAACACCAGACCATTCTCCACATTCTCCAACAGCTTGCGGTAGCGTTCTTCATGCTCCTTCTCGATCTGTCCGACCTTTTCAAAAAGGAATGCGATATGGTTAAAGCCTTCTTCCCTTGCGTCCTTTGCAAAAGAAGCATACATATCGGTCCACTCGTAGTTCTCGCCGTCTGCTGCATCCTTCAGGTTTTCGATCGTGGACGGAATCCCACCATCATGCAGAAGCTTGAACCAGATCTTCGCGTGTTCCTTCTCATTGTTTGCAGTTTCGAGAAACAGTGCAGCGATCTGCTCATAGCCATCCTTCTTTGCCTTGGATGCGTAGTAGGTGTACTTATTGCGTGCCTGCGATTCGCCTGCAAAAGCCGCCATCAAGTTTGCCTCTGTCTTTGTGCCTTTCAAGTTTGCCATAATCATTTGCCTCCTCTTTGTAAATAAGAATTATTACTATCCATAGTATACTCAATTTTGCCCCCGTTGTCAATATCATCTTTCCAAATTTTATTTTTTTCTATATGCGTATACAAACCTGCGATCGGACACAGACTATGCTTGAAAAATCCAAAGGAGGAATCCTCTTATGTTGAATCATGAAAACAAATCCATTCGCTGTACGGTAAAGCAGTGTGCCCACCATTGTTCGGACGCGGACTATTGCGCTTTGGAGCACATCACCATCGGCACACACGAAGCCAACCCCTGCACCCATCAGTGTGTGGACTGCATGAGCTTTGCAACCGCTCACTAAGGGCTGTTTGCAAAATCGGAAATCTTATTTGGGCATCAAACAAGAAATGCGGCTGACCTATATGGGTCAACCGCATTTTTCATATTTTTATGGCTTATGGCTGAAGATGGTCAGTGCCTGATAGCGGTTGGTGATCTCCACCTCTTTGCGTGTGCCGCCAAACTCACCATCCAGCGTCCAAGAGATCTCCGTATTGGCACTGACACGCAGTTCCGGTGTCTTGAACTCGATCAAAAACTTGGGCTCACCATGGGGCTGCACCAATTCATTGAAAATATTTTGCCAATCCAGAGCGGTCTTTGGTTGACGCACCAAAACCACCTCAAATAATCCGTCGTCCATGCGCACATCGCGCGGCGTCAGCTCCTTAAATCCGCCGATCGAAGTCGCGTTGGAGATCATACCATAAATAAACTCATCCTCGATCACGATCCCCTCATCGGTCTCGATCCGCATCTCATAGGGCTTGACCGATGGCAATGACTTGATGCCCTCCAAAATATATGCCGTGCGCCCAAGCAGGTTTTTCTGTGCCTGCGGCGTGGTATAGGATACATTGGTAAAAGCACCAAACGCAGCCACATAACAAAAATATCGGTCGGCAAATCTGCCGATATCAACTGTCTGAAAATCCGAACCTGCCGCTATTTTTGCCGCCTCCATGACCTGCTTGGGAATAAACAGGCTGGAAGCAAAATCATTCACCGTTCCCGCCGGAATATACCCAAGCGGTACTTTATGCCCCCCGTCCAAGAGACCGGTCACCACTTCATTGAGTGTTCCATCGCCGCCTGAACAAATGATCCGGTCAAACTCCTCTGCACGCGCACGCACGATCCGCGTTGCGTCCTGGGGCTTTTGTGTGGTATACGCCGTCACATCAAAGCCGCTCTGCACAAACAGGTCAATGCAGTCCAGTGTTTTTTCACGGATCGCACCTTTTCCTGCGCTTGGATTGATTACGAACAATAGCTTTTGGGGCATGGGGCTCCGCCTTTCTCTCGTCTGGCGTTATACCAGAAGTTCACACACGGTATTTGCGTATGCAACCGGATCTTCCAATTGGATGCCTTCCATCAGCTGCGCCTGCGCATACAGCACCTCCGCATACTTTCCAACGCGCTCAGAATCTGCTGTCTTGAGTTTGTCAAAGATCGGATGCTCGGCGTTGAGTTCCAAAACGCGCTCTGCGTGGATCTTCTGTTCACCCGGCTGCTGGTTGAGTACCTTTTCCATCTCCAGCGATACCGCGCCCTTTGTGGTCAGGCAGCAGGGATGGCTTTTGAGGCGGCTGGTGAACTGCACGGCGGTAACCTTGTCGCCCAACGCTTGCTTGACGGTATCCAGAATCTGCTGATACTCCTTGGTCAGGGTCTCGATCTCCTCTTTTTCTTCCGCGGTCTCCAGATCGAGTGTATCATCAGAAATGGACTTGAATTCCTTACCCTGATAGTCATGCATCATCTTCATGCAGAACTCGTCGACATTGTCGGTCAGGCACAGCACCTGATAACCCTGATCACGCAGACGCTCCATCTGGGGCAGCAGCTCGATCTTGGACTTGGTCTCGCCGCACGCATAATAGATGGCGTTCTGGTTTTCCTTCATGCCCTCAACATACTCTGCAAGCGAAACCATTTTGTCGCTGTCTGCCACATGGTACAGCAGAAGATCCTGAAGCAGTTCCTTGTGCATGCCATAATCTACATACGCACCGTACTTGAGCTGCAAGCCAAACGACTTGAAGAACTTTTCATAGTCCTCGCGCTTGTTCTTCATCATGCCTGCCAGTTCATTCTTGATCTTCTTTTCCAGTGCACCTGCGATCAGCTTGAGATGGCGGTCATGCTGGAGCAGTTCACGGGAAATATTGAGGGACAGATCTGCTGAATCCACCAGACCACGCACAAAGCTAAAATGGTCAGGCAGAAGATCCGCACACTTTTCCATAATCAGCACACCGTTGGAATAGAGGGCAAGACCCTTTTCATAGTCCTTGGTATAGTAATCCATTGCGGCATGGCTCGGGATATACAGGAGCGCATGATAGGTGACCGAACCCTCGGTATACATGTGGATATGGTGGATGGGATCCTGATAGTCGAAGAATTTCTGCTTATAGAAATTATTGTAATCTTCATCCTTGAGTTCAGACTTGGACTTCTTCCAGAGTGGGATCATGGAATTGAGCGTGCTCAGCTCCATGTATTCCTCCCATTCCGGCTTTTCCGGATCGCTGCCTTCCTTCTGACGGGAACGCGGCATCTCCATTTGAATCGGGTAACGGATATAATCGGAATACTTGCGGACAAGCTCCTGAATACGATATGGTTCCAAAAATTCGCTGTAATGGTCGCCCTCGGTATCCTCCATAAGCGTCAGGATAATATCTGTACCCACGGTTTCCTTTGTGGCTGGCTCGATGGTGTAGCCCTCTGTTCCATCAGAGAGCCAGCGATGTGCGGTCTCCTCGCCCTGCGCACGGGAGATCACTTCGACCTGAGAGGCCACCATGAACGCCGCATAGAAGCCTACGCCGAACTGTCCGATGATATCAATATCATCCTGCTTTTCGTTCTCCTGCTTGAACTGGAGAGAACCGGAGTGCGCGATCGTACCCAGATTTTCTTCCATTTCCGCAGCGGTCATGCCGCAGCCGTGGTCGGAGATCGTGAGGGTTTTTGCGTCTTTATTGAGGGTAATGGTAATCGGCAGATTGTCGCGCAGAATGCCGGTCTGTCCCTGCTGCATGGCGTGATAATAGAGTTTATCAGTCGCGTCTGATGCATTGGAGATCAGCTCGCGCAGAAAAATGTCCTTATGAGAATAAATCGAATGAATCATCAAGTCAAGCAGTCTTTTCGATTCCGCTTGGAACTGCTTCTTTTCCATGATTGTCAGCACCTCTGTTATAAAAAATTCACTGTTAGCACTCTCGCTTGTCGAGTGCTAACAGTATTATGATAATCCTTTGTCCTATAAAAATCAAGGGCTTATTTTATTTTTCTCAGCGTATGCTGCTCATTTGAGTTTTTCCGGCGAAACATGTTTTTGCCGAAGTTCCCGATAGGTATACTTGCGCAGCAGGGTATAGAGAACGGAAAACAGCGGAATATTGATGATCATACCCATAATACCCATTGTGCTTGCACCCGTTGTCACTGCGACCAGCACCCAGATCGACGGCAGACCGACCGAGCTGCCCACCACATGCGGATAGATGAGGTTGCCCTCGATCTGCTGGAGTACGATGAACAGCACGATGAACCAGACCGCCTGCATCGGGTTTTCGATCAAAATGAGGAATGTTCCGATAAAGCAGCCGAAAAAAGCACCAAAAATCGGGATCAGTGCGGTAAATGCGATGACGACCCCTGTCACCGCAGCATAAGGGAAGCGGAAGATCGACATGCTGATAAAAAACAGCATACCTAAAATACAAGCTTCCAGACACTGTCCGGAAATGAAGTTGGAGAAGGTGCGCTGGATCAGACGAAATACATCAATGGTACTATCCGCATGGGATTCGCGCATGTAGGCATACATGATCTTCTTGAACTGCAAGGTCAGCTTTTCCTTTTGCAGCAGGATATACAGCGCGAAAATCAAACCGATGATCGTATTGGTCACGCCGCCGATGATGGAACTTGCAACGGAAACCGTATTGCCCAGAAGATTGCCATTGCGCAGGAAATCAAACAGATTGCGGATCTGCTCTGCCCAGTTGATCGTTTGCAGCGAATAAAGCCATTCATTTGCATAGTCCCCGATCTCGGGATACTCCCTGACAAGATCATTGATCCAGCTCGATACCTCCGTAAAAAATGCAGGCAAGGCGGCACTGACCGTCCGCACCGAATTTACGACCTGCGGCGTTACGGTAAACACCAGAAGCATCAAAAGCCCTGTGATGAGCACAAGAGCCAGCACCAGACTGAATGGGCGATGCATCTTCGCACAGATCTTATATTTTTGCCGGATGCGCTCGGAAAACAGCGTCCGCTCGATCGCACGCATGGGCACATTGACAATAAAGGCGATCACGCAGCCGATCAAAAACGGCATTGAAAACCGGAACATCGTCTGCACCACGCCCGTCAGGATATGGATATTCTGCAAGCCCAGAAACAAGACGATGCCAAACGCAATGAGCAGCATCATCTGATACATTCTTTTGCGGTTAAACTCCATAACATTCCCTCATTTTCTATATAGTCACCTTTATTCTATCATTGATCCTTGCCGAATGTACGACCGATTTGTAAACAAATGAAAAAAGGTTTCCCAAGCCAAACGCCCCTATTTACGCATTCAAACAATGCGCCTCAAAGATCGCGCCGATCTGCTCCATTTCGCCCAAGCCGCGCAGACAGATCTCCGTTTCATAGCCTGCCGCCTCCAGCTGAGACTTCCAGCTGTCCGGCTCATCGCCTGCAAGGTCATTCTGTGCATGGTCGCCTGCTACGATCATAAAGGGTGCGAGCCAAACCTTACGCACGCAATGCGCCTCCAGACGCTTACAGATATAGTCGAGTTCTGGAAAGCCCTCAACCGTGCCCACATAGACACGTTCAGCCCCCAGATAGCGGAAGGTATTTTCCGTCTGACTGTATGCCGCATTGACCATGTGCTCCGTACCATGCCCCATGTAAACAAACGCCTCGTCTGGTTGGAGCGTGGGCATATCTGCCAGCAGCGCACGGCATACCTCCATATAGTCCTCATGCGCATACAGCATGGGCTTGCCGATCCTGACATGCATTTCTCCGGCTGCCTGCTCGATCTGGCGGCACATTTTTTCGTATTCAATGCCGGGGATCACATGCAGGCTCTGACATACGACTTCCTCATAGCCCTCTTTCCGCAGCTGCTCCATGAGTTCTGCCGGATTTGGGATCTTGATTCCTTCCTCCCGCTCGATCTTGCGAATGACCATCTGCGAGGTAAAGGCGCGGTAAAAATGGTGCTCCGGCATTGCCTGCGCCAGTCTGCGCTCCAAAGTCTCGATCGCGCGCCGCGCTTCCGGATAAGTCGTGCCGAAGCTGATGACCGCAAGTGCTTTCTTTGCCATATCTTAAAATCCCTCCCGCTTGACCAGCTGATACTCGATCGCGTTGATGATCGCGGCGGCAACATTGCTGCCGCCCTTTCGTCCACGCGCAATGATATAGGGTGTACTGCCACCCAAAAACAGTTCTTTGGACTCCACCACATTGACAAAGCCCACCGGAACACCCACCACAAGTGCAGGCTTGCATACGCCCTCCTGAATCAGTTCATGCAGGCGAATCAGTGCCGTCGGAGCATTTCCAATCGCAAAAATCAGATTGCCCTCCATCCGGCTTGCGTACTCCATCGAAACAACGGCACGCGTCACGCCGCGCTCCTTTGCAATCCGTGCGACCTCCGGCTCTGCCATAAAGCAGCGCGCCGTTCCGCCCAGTTCTGCGAGAATATTTTTATTGATGCCGGACAGTGCCATATTGGTGTCGGTCACGATGGTCGCGCCCTGTGTGAGTGCCTGCTTTGCTGAGGCGATCGCGTCCTCTGAAAAGCAGAGATTGTCTGCATAATCAAAGTCCGCCGTTGTATGGATCACGCGCTTGACGACCTCGGACTGTCCTGCCGGAAATGTACGCTCTCCCAGCTCCTGTGTGATGATCTCAAAGCTCTTCTTCTCGATCTCGGTCGGTTTTATAATAAGGCTCATTTTTCAATTCCTTCCCGTGCCATAATGCCGCGATCGAATGGGTGCTTTCGCTTGCACATCTCCGAAATATAGTCTGCCTGCTCCTGTAAGCGTTCAGACGGATCGCGCCCCGTCATGACCACCTCCAGCGAATCCGGCTTGCTTTCCAAAAATGCGATCACCTTGTTTTCATCCAGAAAGCCGCAGGTGATCGCCGCGCAAACCTCATCCATCACAAGCAAAAATGCCTGCTCACGCACCGCATATTGTGTTGCCGCATCAAACATACGAACGATCGCTTCTGTGGTCTCTTTCTTTTCCTGTTCGTTCATCTGGAAGGAAAATTTACTGTACGGGTTTGCCGCAAGCAGGGTCACATTGGGATGCTGGCTCAGAAACTGGCACTCACCCGAAGTGCCGTCCTTCAAAAATTGTGCGATCACAACCTTTTTATTGCGTCCAATGCAGCGAGACGCAAGCCCCATTGCTGCTGTCGTCTTGCCTTTTCCTTCTCCACAGTACAAATGTACCAATCCGGTTTCACGCATGATTGACCTCCAAAATCCGATAAAGCGTGGGCATATCGAGCGCACTGCGCACCAAATCTGCCAGTTTATTATATTGTTCCTCTTTGTATGCGATCGGGTCGAATGCCTCGATCTTACAGGCGTCCAGTCCCTTCTGCTCCATGAGTGCCGCGATGAGCGGCTCCAATACCGCTGGCGTATCCAGCACCCCATGCAGATAGGTTCCACATGCATTTCCAAATACACATCCATCCTCCGTCGTTCCGTCTGCCCGCTGCAAACGCTGGAACGGCTGTGCGTCCTCCAGCAGTCGTGTCTCCCCCATGTGGATCTCATATCCAACAGTCGGCACACCAGTAAGCGCGGCAAAGATCCCCTCCGGCTTTAAGACACGTCCCTCTGCCTGCGTGGTCGTCTTTGCCGCGCGAAAGATGGTCTCGATCGGGAGCAGCCCCATCCCTGCCATCTCACCGCCGCTTTCCACGCCGTCCGGATCGGATAAGCTGCGCCCCATCATCTGATAGCCGCCGCAGATGCCCAAAACCGGCGTTCCTGCCCGATGCATCCGCTGTATTTTGGCTTCCAGTCCGCTCGTGCGCAGCCAGCGCAGATCGTCCATCGTGCTTTTCGTCCCCGGTAAAATGATAAGGTCTGCACCCTCCAGCTGATGCACTGTGCTTACATAGCGCACTGCAACACCGGAAATACGTTCGAGCGCACCAAAATCGGTGAAATTGGACAGATGCGGCAGGCGAACAACCGCGATCTGAATCGCCGCGTGCGCTGTGCGCCGCGCATCCAGCCGCTCGGACAGGCTGTCCTCGTCATCGAGATCGAGCGCACAATGGGGCACGACCCCCAGCACCGGCTTTCCTGTCAGGGCTTCCAGCTGGTCGAGTCCCGGCTGCAGGATCGTAAGATCCCCACGGAACTTATTGATAACAAGTCCGCAGATGCGCGCCTGCTCATCCGGCTCGAGCAGCTTGACTGTGCCGTAAAGCGAGGCGAACACGCCGCCGCGGTCGATATCCCCCACCAAAAGCACAGGGGCATCCGCCAGCTTTGCCATGCCCATATTGACGATATCATCCTGTTTGAGATTGATCTCCGCCGGACTGCCTGCGCCCTCGATCACGATGATGTCATACGCTGCCGCAAGGCTGTCATACGCCTCCTTGACGATGGGGCGCAGGGCTTTTTTATCCCCCCAATACTCTTTGGCAGAGCGGTTGCCCACAACCGTTCCGTTGACGATCACCTGTGACCCTACATCACTTGTAGGCTTGAGCAGGATGGGGTTCATGCGCACATCAGGCGCAACACCGGCGGCTTCCGCCTGCATGACCTGCGCACGTCCCATCTCCAGCCCATCCTTTGTGATATAGGAATTGAGTGCCATGTTCTGCGCCTTGAATGGCGCAACACGGTATCCATCCTGTTTGAAGATCCGGCACAGCGCGGCAGCCAATACACTCTTTCCGGCATTAGATGCCGTGCCCTGCACCATGATCGCTTTTGCCATCTGTCAGCACCTCCTGTATCTTGCGGATCAACACATAGTTGTCCGCTTCATTTTTGACCGCTACGCGAAAATATCCTCGACCCAAGCCGCGATAGTTTTCGCAGCTTCGGATCATGATCCCATGCGCCAGCAGCCGCTCGCGCAGATCCAGACATGTTGTCTCGAACAAAATATAGTTGACCGCACTGGGATATACGCGAAAACCGCACGCGCTTAGCCGCTCTGCCAGCCATGCACGCTGTGTTTCGATATATGAGGCACTCTCCTTCTCCCAGCCCTTACAGGTCAGTGCCGCCGCGCCGCACGCCTGTGCGATGACCGATACGTTCCACGGCTGACCGGCTTCATGCAGTCTGTCCATGAGTGCCGCGTTTGCCGACATACAGTATCCCAGCCGCACGCCCGGCACGGCATACATCTTCGTGAACGCGTGTAAAATCACCAGCCGATCATAAGCTGCCAAGTGCTGCTCTACGGCAACTGGCGCGGTCATAAAATCCGCAAAGCACGCATCCACGATGAGCCAGACCCCATATTCCCTGCATCGCCGCATGATCCGTTCCATCAGCGCAGGCGATGCCGCCGCGCCCGTCGGATTGTTGGGCGTACACACGATCATAAGATCCAATTTCGGCGTGATCTCCTCCAAAATGCGGTCGGTCAGCCGGAAATCATCCTCTTTATACAGGGTATGAAACGCTATGCTGCACCCGATCCCTGCCAGTGCCTGCTCATATTCCCCAAAGGTCGGGGCGGTTATGCATGCGGCACGCGGTTTCAAGGTATGGATCAAGCGATAGAGAACCTCTGCCGCACCATTGCCGCAGAAAAACGAGGTGGTCGGCAAGCCCCACCGCTCTGCAAGTGCCGCACGGAGCGCACGGCATGCAGGATCGGGATAATGGATACAGGCATCGATCGCCTGATGCATGGCATCTTTGACCGGCTTCGGAATCCCACGCGGATTGATATTGGCAGAAAAGTCCAGCGGCTCACGCGCGCCAAACTGCATCCGATATCCATAGACATCGCCGCCATGCGTATATTGCATGCCTAACACCTCTCTTATAAAACCAAAAACCGTATTGCAATGCCCAGTGCAAGCATGATGAGGGAGGCACCTGTCATGAGCCGTTCCGCGCGCGCAATGTCATTGCGGTCGATCGGCCGGTCAGGATCTCCGATAAACGGTTTTTCCATTCGCTTTCCGAAATAAACTGCATCTCCGGCAAGCTGGATATGGAGCGCACCGGCACAAACCGATTCCGTCTGTGCGGAATTCGGGCTTTTATGATTGCCCCGATCACGCCGAAAGATGCGCAAGGCATTCTGGTTATCGAAGCCCAAAACGCCTGCCGCCGCGATCATACAGACCGCGGAAAGCCGTGCCGGAATGAAATTCAATATATCATCTGCCTTCGCAGAACATTTTCCAAGATATTCATAGCGATCATTGTGGTATCCAACCATAGAATCCAGCGTATTGACCGCCTTATAAAAAAATCCAAGCGGTGCGCCCCCGATGAGCAGATAAAGCATCGGAGCGATCACACCATCTGTTGTATTCTCTGCAATCGTTTCGACCGTTGCCTTGATGACACCCGTCTCGTCGAGCGCGCTCGTATCGCGCCCCACATACATCGAAACCGCCTTGCGCCCCTCATCCAAAGAATGTGCCAAGGCAATATAAACATGCTTTCCGGCTTCCGCAAGCGAACGCCGCGCAAAGATCTGATAACAAAACAGGGTCTGCACTGCAAACCAGAGTATGGGATGGATCTTGTAACAGATCCACAGGAGAAGTGCGGGCACGGCAAAGCTCACCGCTGAGACGATGCCCCACAACAATACACCTGCAATGGTCAGTGCGCGCGGCGTATCCGGAACGATCCGCCGGAGCAGCCGCTCTGTCTTGCTGATGAGGCTGCCAATGGCGCAAACCGGATGCCACAAGTTTTGCGGATCTCCCAAAATACAATCCAACAGAAATCCCAGTAAAACAGCGAGTACAATCGCCATGTACTATCCTCCTTTGATCTGCTGCGCAATGCCTGCACGCACCCAGTAGACCGTGTCCGCACGCGCTGCCAAGTCGCAGCACAGCCGCCCCACCGCTTCGCGCCAGATATCCTGCTCCCGTTCGATGGGTACGACGCCGCAGCCCACCTCGTCACACAGCACGATCTTTTCCGCAAGCAGCGAAAGCAAGGCATCATCGGAAACGCCTGCCTCCAGTGCACGGCGCACCAGCCGCTGTACATTCCAGACCGCTTTTTGCACGGGCGGCTGTGTCAGGTCGATTGCCGCCCCATCCGCAAAGTCTGCCGCCTGTAACGCAAACTGCTTTTGTGCAAAGGCACGTTTTCCCTGATACGCGCCGCCTACGATCAAACAGTTCATAAAAACGTCCCTCCGAATGCAGCAGCCGCCACGAACGCCAGTTCCATCGTAGAGATCAGGAATCCGGCAAGATCGCCCGTAATGCCGCCAAACTTGGTCACACAGAACCGCTCATACAGATATCCCCATGCAAAATAGACCGCAAGCAGAAAGACCATATAAACCTTAAGCTGCATCAGCATACACACCAATACAAAGGCGATCTGCTGAAGGTGCAGCACACGCGCCGCCGCCTGCCGTTCGCTGTTCGCGGAAAAGACGTATGCAAGCCCCGTATTCTTCGCACAGGGGATGGATATGATCGCCGCAGCCCCTGCCATGCGTGCGCCCACAAAGCCGACCCAGATTGGAAACAGGATATAGGGTTTTTCGTAGACCTGCGCAAAGAGTGCGGTTTCCGTCATCAAAAACGCCAGCATGCCCAGCACGCCGAACGCTCCGACATGGGGATCTTTCATGATCTCCAGCCGTCTTTCCGGTTCGGCATGCGCCCCCAGCGCATCGCAGGTATCGGTCAGTCCATCCAGATGGATACCGCCCGAAACCAGCACAGGGATGAGCGTTGCCCCCACGGCATAGAACAGGGGTGCCATTTTGGAGCCGAAGCAAAAAATAAACCACAGCCATTCGCACAGACCGATCAGTGCCCCCACCAGCGGCAAAAAGCACAGTGCATACCGCATATTTTCCCGTTTCCATGGCACATGGGGCATGGGAACAATGGAATACATCGAAAATGCGATGCACAGTCCATTTCGTAAACTTTTTATCATCATATTTCGCCTTTCTGCGCCAGCAAAATGCCGCACACGGTATAGAGCACGGTGTCGGCGCGTTCTGCAAGTGCAGCATTGAGCTGTCCCAACATGTCTATATAGTGCATGGTTTCCTCTGGGTATGTTTCCCCATCGGAAAAGATCTCATTGGTGACGATCACAAGATCCCTGCACTGCCCTTGCAGCGCATCCACGCCGCGCAGGATGGCAGAAACCGCCTGATCCCCTGCTCCTTCGGGTGAAAACTGCTCATTTGCCAGCAGATTGGACATACATTCCAGCAAAATGCCGTCATACTGCCTGTCTAATACCAAATGATCGAGAGCGGTATAGCGTTCCACCGTCTCGAACCCCTTGCCTGCACGCAGCCGATGATGCCGCCGGACACGCGCCTGTGCCGCCTCCCCAAAGGGCTGCATGGTGGCAAGATACAGCCGCTGTCCGGCTGCTGCCCGCTCGCACACGATCCGTTCCGCCTGCGCGGATTTTCCGCTCGCCGCGCCGCCCGTAATTACAATCAACATCGCGTTTTCCTCACACCAGCGGCTGATATGCCTCGATCTCTGTCTCAGCAAAGCAGGGCATTTCATCATATACGGAAAACGCAAGATCAAGCAGGGCGATCGCCCCGACCGCACCCGTCCCCTCACCCAGACGCATCCCTGCTGTGAGGAACGGCTTTGCGTCCAAGGCATCCATCAGGATCTGACCTGCCGGCTCTTCTGAGACATGGGAAAACAGGATATACGCACGCACCGCCGGACACAGCCGCACGGCACACAGGGCCGCCGCCGCCGTGATCACGCCATCCGCCATGACGGGCAGTCCCTGCGCCGCCGCACCGAGATAAAACCCCGTAATACCGGCAAGATCAAAGCCGCCGACCTTGGCAAGCACATCGATCGGATCGGCTGCATCGGGCACATTGCACGCGATGGCGCGCTGGATCGCCTGCACTTTACGCGTCAGCCCTTCGGAAGACAGTCCGGCACCACGTCCTGTCACCTGCTCGACTTTCGCACCGGTGAGCACCGCCGTTACCGCCGCTGTGGTGGTCGTATTGCCAATGCCCATTTCACCCACCGCCAGCAGGGTATCGCCGCGCTGCCTGCAAAGCTCCGCCATCTCGATGCCGACCTCAATGGCACGGATGCAGTCCGTACGAGACATTGCCGCTCCCTTGGTCATATCCTGTGTTCCATAAGCAATTTTGCGCGGTATGATCGTTTCGCCCACGACCTCTCGTGCTACGCCAATATCGATCGGGAGCACCTGCACATTGGCGCGTGCCGCCATGCGGCAAACCGAGGTTTGGGCGCGGTCAAGGTTTTCGGTCACGATCGCCGTGACCTCCTGTCCGCACTGTGTAACCCCCTGCGCCACCACGCCATTATCCGCGCAGAACACCGCAACGGTACGTTGTTTGATACATGGGTGCGCTGTACGCTGCACGGCTGCAAGCTGCACGATAGCATCCTGCAAGCGTCCTAAGCTGCCAAGCGGAATGGCAAGGCTGGAAAAATAGCGTTCTGCCTCTGCCTTGCTGCCTGCGCAGGGCGGCTCGATCGCTTTGATACATTGTTCAAGTGTCATATACGCGCCCTCTTTTCCATACACACGGACAAAAACCGCTCGATCGCATCCATCTGTCCGCGGAAATATAAATGGGGATAGCCTGCATACAGGGTTTCTGTTGCAAAAATGCAATCCCACTGCTTTCCATTTGCCTTTCGCGCCACGAACGCACTGCCTGCATCGTCCGACTTGGAATAGTGGAACTCATGTGCGCGCAGGGTCTGTCCTGCCTGACAGAGCAGGTTGTCCTGCTGGGCAGTCAGGGTCACATAGCCAAAATTCTGTAATCGCTTCGTGAGTTCCGTATGCATGGGCAATGCCCCCACCATCGAGGCGCAGTGTGTGCCGTCTGCGATCTCCGTGCCCAGATACATGAAGCCGCCACATTCTGCCAGCATAGGTTTCCCTGCCGCAATATGCGCGCGTATGCTCTCTTTCATGGTCTCATTGCCTGCAAGTGCATCAAGATACAGCTCCGGATAGCCGCCGCCCAAATACACCCCGTCGATCTTCTCTGGAAGACAGGGATCGGAGAGCGGCGAAAACGGTACGATCTCTGCACCGAACGCCGTCAATACATCGAGATTGTCCGCATAGTAAAAGCAAAACGCCTTGTCCCTTGCAACCGCGATCCGCGCCGGAAGCTGCAAACGTGTGACCGGCTGCGGTTCTGCGAGGGCCTGCGCGGTCTCGGCAAGCGCAAGCAGCCCTGTGAGATCCAAGCCCTCACACGCTGCATCCGCCAGAAGATCCAGCCGCTTTTGCAGATCGGGCAGTTCCTGCGCTGTGACGAGTCCCAAATGCCGCTCGGGCAGTTCTGCCTCCGGAATGGGCGGCAGATAACCATAGACCCGAACGCCGGCGCGCGCGGCAAGATCCCGATAAAACGGATACATCCCCTTTGTCACCCCGTTGAGGATCACACCTTGGATGGTATTGGGCGCAAACTGCACAAAGCCCTGCACCATTGCCGCAAGGGACAACGCCTGTCCCTTGGGACGCACGACCAGCACCGTTGGCGTTCCGGTCGCACGCGCGACATGCGCCGCGGACGCTTCATCCGTCATGCCCATGCCGTCATAGTATCCCATCACGCCCTCGATCACGCCGACCTTTCCGCCGGACAGATGCTCTGCCAGCAGATCGCATACCATGTGCTCTTTGAGGAAAAACAGATCGAGGTTGTAGGACGGCAAACCAAGTGCCGCCCGATGAAACATGGGGTCGATATAATCGGGCCCACATTTGAACGCGCACAGCGGCACGCCCTGCCTCTGCCATGCACGCAAGAGCGCACTCGACACCGTGGTTTTTCCGCATCCGCTCCCTGTTCCTGCAATCATCAGGCGCGGCTGCTTATACGTCATTGCTTTTCCCTCCGGCACTCAGCAGGAAAACCGGATTGTTTGCCGTCATCATGGTATAACTTGCAACCATCCTGCCGCGTGCCGCGCTGATCTGACAGACCTCCAGATTGGCGTATCCCAGCTTCTTCATACATTCGAGCGCGAGCCCCATCGTCTCCAGTGCAATGGCACTGATACAGACGCGGATCGACGGATTGACGCGCTTCAAGAGCGTCAGGATCTCGGGCAGCTCACCGCTGCTTCCGCCGATGAATGCCGCATCCGGAATGGGCAGCTCCGGAAAGATCTTGGGTGCATAGCCACTCACCGGAATGACATTGAATGCCCCCAACGCCGTGCGGTTCTGCGCGATCAGCTCCAGTCCTTCCTCCTTCTGTTCGATGGCATACACGAGCCCATGCTCCGCGTGTCTTGCAAGTTCGACAGATACTGAACCTGTCCCTGCGCCGATATCATAAACGATGTCGGTCGGCTTGATATCCAGCAGGTTGACCGCCGCCCAGCGCACTTCCTGCTTGGTCATGGGCACGCGTCCACGGATAAAGCGATCGTCGCGCAGGCTTTCTCTTGCGTCTGCCGCCTGCGGATTCTGAATGAGCAGTACAGCCAGATCACTCGTCGGCTGGGCTGCAAGTTCATGCGCCGTACCTGCCAGAATTTTTTCGTCTGTCGCTCCCAGATTTTCACCCAGAATGACCTGTACCTCGGACAATCCTGCCACATCGAGATCACGGCATATGCTCTGCGCGGTATGCTGTCCACCGGTCAGCACAAACACCTTTTTGTGATAGCTGACCGCACCCAAGATGCTGCCCTCTCTGCCGTGCAAACTTAAAATATGTGCATCATCATAGGGTACGCCGCACTTTGCACACAGATACTGCATGCTGCTCAGTCCTGCAAGGATATGCACCTCTCCATGCAGCCGCAGGCTCGTCTGCAAGCGGTTGGTCAGGCTGAAAAATCCGGTATCACCGGACATGAGCAGCGCAACCGTCTGCACGCCGCAGGCGATCGCATGCTCGCCCATCTCGGTAATGCCGACCGCCGTGATGGGGCAGATGCCGGATAAGCTGTCCGCGATCCGCTTGGGAGCAAGCACCACATCCGCCGCGCACATTGCCGCCCTTGCCTGTGCTGTCAATTCCTCCGGTACGCCCATCCCCGCACCAATGATTATAAACTGGCGTTCCATTCAAAACTCCTTTTATGCCTGCAATTCCTGCATCACCTGTTCTGCCGCCTGACAGAACGCTGCAATGTCCTCCTCTGTATGGCTGACATTCACGAACACCGCCTCATACTGCGAGGGGGCAATATACATATTGCGTGCCTGCATGCCATGGAAGTATGCACGGAATTGCTCCAAATTCGATTTCTGTGTATCTGCAAAGCACTGCACTGGCGCATCTGTAAAATAGGTGCACAGCAGTGCGCCGCACTGGTTGACCTGTACAGAGACACCTGCCTGCTCTGCCGCGCGGCGCAGACCCTGCGCCATGCGCCGTGCCTTGTCTTCAAGTGCCGTATAATAGCTTGGGTTTGCCTGTAAGATCTGTAATTGGGTCAGCCCTGCCGCCATTGCCACCGGATTGCCCGAAAGCGTGCCTGCCTGATAAATCGGGCCGGTCGGCGCAACCTGCGACATGAGTTCCTTTTTTCCAGCATACGCACCGACCGGCATACCGCCGCCGATGATCTTACCAAAGGTCACAAGATCGGCGCGTACCCCGAAGTATTCCTGCGCACCGCCCCGCGCCAGACGGAATCCGGTGATGACCTCGTCAAAGATGAGCAGTGCGCCGTAGCGGTCACACAGCGCACGCAGTCCCTGCAAAAAGCCGTCCTGTGGGGGCACAACGCCCATATTTGCCGCGATCGGCTCTACAATGATCGCGGCAACCTGCTCCGGATTTGCCTCTAACAGCTGCTCGACCGAGGCGAGATCATTGAACTGTGCGGTGAGGGTATCCGCCGCAACGGCTGCTGGTACGCCCTTGGAATCGGGTGCACCACCCGTGAGCGCACCCGAACCTGCCTTGACCAGCATGGAGTCGCTGTGTCCGTGGTAGCAGCCCTCAAACTTGATGATCTTATTGCGTCCGGTCGCGCCGCGTGCCACACGCACCGCACTCATGACTGCCTCCGTGCCCGAATTGACCATGCGCACCATATCGATATTGGGCACCATATCCACGAGCAGTTCTGCCACGTCGACCTCGATCGCGGTCGGTGCGCCAAAAGACAAGCCGTTTGCCATTGCCTCCTGCACCGCCTTCAGCACACGCGCATCGCTATGCCCCAGAATGAGCGGCCCCCATGAGCCGATAAAATCCACATATTCATTGCCATCCTCGTCCCAGACATGGCTGCCTGCACCGCGCACCAGAAACGGCGGTGTGCCGCCAACCGAGCGATAAGCACGCACGGGGGAATTGACACCCCCCGGCAGTACCTTCTGTGCCCGCTCGAACAGGCTCTTTGAGCGTTCCAGTTTCATCATCCGATCTCTCCTTTTTTAATCGCATCCGCAAGCTCACAGGCATAATAGGTAATGAGGATATCCGCACCTGCACGGAAAATACTGACCGCCGATTCACACATGACCCCGTGCTCATCAATGAGCCCTGCCTGTGCTGCTGCCTTTATCATAGCATATTCTCCGCTGACTGAATAGGCGGCAACGGGCAGATCGAACTGCTGACGTGCCTGATAAATGAGATCGAGATAGCTGAGTGCCGGTTTTACCATGAGGATATCCGCCCCCTCCTGCACATCAAGCGCGCACTCGCGCATGGCTTCTCGGCTGTTATGTGGGTCCATCTGATAGGAGCGGCGATCGCCGAACGCAGGCGCAGAGCCTGCCGCATCGCGGAACGGGCCATAGAAGGAGGACGCGTATTTTGCCGCATAGGACATGATGGGCACATTCTGGAAGCCGTGGGCATCGAGCACCTCACGAATCCGCCCAATGCGTCCATCCATCATATCGCTTGGCGCGACCATATCCGCACCTGCCTGCGCATGGCTCAGGGCAGTCTTGGCAAGCACCTCCAGCGTTTCATCGTTATCCACATCGTGTCCGCATAGGATGCCACAATGCCCGTGTGCGGTATACTCACACATACATACATCGGTAACGATGTACAGTTCGGGTGCCATCTCCCGAATGCGGCGGATACCCTGCTGCACAATGCCGTCTTCCTTCCACGCGCCTGAGCCGCAGGCATCCTTTTCGTTTGGCAGCCCAAACAGCAGCACACGGGACACCCCATGCGCACGGGCACGCTCGACCATGTGGCAAATCATATCCGGACTATAGTGATACTGCCCCGGCAGGGACGGGATCTCCTCATAGATCCCCGTACCCTCCTTTATAAAGATTGGCCAGATGAGACTATCCGGCGAGATCCTTGTTTCACGCACCATGCGGCGCAGGGTGTCTGAAGTGCGCAGACGGCGCGGACGAATCATTTGCATTTACTTTCCCTCCAATAGACAAGCGATCATACTGTCGATGGTCGCGTTCTCTGCAATACGAACAGACATGCCATAGGCGCGTGCCTGTTTTGCGGTCTGTTCCCCGATACAAAGCGCGGTAAAGCGTGTACAGTCCACATTCTCCACCGCTTCCATAAAGGCGCGCACGGTGGATGCACTCGTAAAGGTCACCACGTCAAGCGTTCCTGCCTGCATAGCTTCCTGCAAGACATCCGCACTGTCCGTGCGGTGTACGATCTCATAGGTCGGCACATCCGCAAAGGGGATCTCCGCTGCGCGCAGGGTCTCGGTCAACGTGGGTGCGCCCTGTGCTGCACGCAGGATGAGTACCTTTTCTTCCGGCTGCACGGTCTCAATGAGTGCCTCTGCCAGATGTGCCCCATCATATACAGGGGGCATAAGGTCGGCTTTGATGCCATACCGCGCCAATTCCTTTGCCGTTCCGCTTCCGATCACGGCAAACTGCATGCCGTAGAGCGCACGCATATCCAGCCCTGCCTGCTCTAAGCCCTGCACCATCGCGCCCACACCCGCCGGACTGGTCAAAACGACCCAATCCCACGGCTCTGACAGGGTGTATCGAAGCAATGCACTGTTTTCCAGCGGCATGGTCTCAATGCAGGGACATTCCAAGACGTTTGCACCCAATGCACGCAGCTTTGCTGAGAGCGTGCCTGCGCGCGCGCGCGGTCTTGTGACAGCGATCGTCTTGCCATGCAGAGGGAGCGGCGTAAACCAGTCAAGTGACGCACTCAGCGTACATACCCGACCGACCACGATCATCGCCGGACTTTTGATCCCTGCCTCCTGTACGGCTTGTTCCAAGGTCCGGACTGAAGCGATCACCTTTTTCTGATCGCCGCGCGCACCATTGGAGATCACCGCCGCCGGCATATCGCCATGCATGCCTGCCTCTAACAATCCCTGCATGATGTGCGCCAAGGCAGAAAGCCCCATCAGAAAGACAAGTGTTCCCTTGGTACGCACCAGTGCTTCAAAGTCGATTTCGAGCGTCTTGCCTGCGCGTGCATGTCCCGTGATGATATGCACCGAGGAGCAGTAGTCCCGATGGGTCACGGGGATACCTGCATACGCCGGAACTGCCAGCGCAGAGGTTACACCGGGTACGACCTCAAAGTCGATGCCATGCGCCAGCAGATATTCACATTCCTCGCCGCCACGCCCGAACAGGTAGCAGTCGCCGCCCTTGAGCCGCACCACGCGCTTTCCCGTCCGCGCAAGCTCTACCAAAATTTCATTGATGCCCTCCTGCGGTACGCGGTGATGGTGGTTTTCCTTACCTACATTCACACGCTCGGCATCCTGTGGGATCAGATCCAAAATATCCTGACTGACCAGCCGGTCATAAACCACGACCTCCGCCTGCCGCAACACCTCTGCGCCGCGCAGGGTCAGCAGATCACGTCCGCCAGGGCCTGCACCAACCAGAATCACTTTCATTGTTTCCTCTCCTCTTTGAGCCGTTCTGCCAGCTCACGTCCCAGCCTTTCGGCATCCTCTCGTGTTCCTGTACAATTTCCAAACCGGATCACGGTCTCATCTGCACTTACATACATGCCGCGTAATTGGATGATATCACCCGACACCTCGGCATAGGCTGCAACCGGAGAGGTGCAGCCGCCGTCCAAGGCATGAATAAAGCTGCGCTCTGCACAGGCACAATCCCGTGCATCCGCATCTGCAAAGCGCGACAGGCAGCCAAGATCCTGCCCCATACGGCTCTGCACCGCTACAATACCCTGTCCTGCCGCCGGTAAGATCTCATCGGTCGTAAACCGCCGTGCAATGCGGTCGGTCAGCCCCAGCCGCTCCAGTCCGGCACACGCCAGCACCAGCGCGCCATACTGTCCCTCGTCCAGCTTGCGCAGGCGTGTCTGGATATTGCCGCGCACCGGCTCTATGATGGCATCCGGAAACAGCCGTTTGAGCTGCACGCGCCGTCTTGCGCTCGCGCAGCCAATGGGTCTCGACAGATCCAGCTCGGAAAGTCCAACCGCCAGCACCAGCGCATCACGCGGGTCCTCGCGCCTCGAATATGCCACGATGGGCAGCCCCTCCGGCTGCTCCATAGGCATATCCTTGAGGCTATGTACCGTGAAATCCACCTCCCCTGCGGCAAGTGCGCGATCGAGTTCTTTGACAAACAAGCCCTTGCCGCCGATCTGCTCCAAGGTGCGATCCAAAATGAGATCCCCCGTGGTTTTCATCGTAATCAGTTCGCAGGGCTCTGCTATGGTATGCAGGACAAGTTCCGCCTGAATAACAGCGAGCTTACTGTCCCGACTTCCAAATCTTATTGTTTCCATCATTCCTCTACGATCTCCCGAATCTTTTTTGCAGTCCGTGACACCGCACGATGGTCCGTGCCATCGGATACCAAGCCGACCGTCACCCGACTGCCAAGGCAGACCGCCGGAAAATAAAAGGTGCTCTCCGCTGCACAGTCGGCAACGCTCACCGGAATGTTACGCGCGGCGCACGCCAAAGCGACCGCATGATTGACCGCACGGTCATTCGTTGCCGCAACCACCAGAAATGCACCCTCTACATCCGCTTCCGCAAAGGAACGTGCCTGCCAGCGGATCATGCTCCGGTCGATCTCCTCCGCGCAGGTCGGGGCGATCACATGGATCTCTGCTCCAAAGTGCTCCAGCACCCCGATGCGGCGTGCGGCAATCTTGCCAGCCCCCACGACCAAGACCTTTCTGCGCACGAGTGACACAAAAAGAGGAAAACGCGGTGCATCCTCCAGCGTCAGCCCCAGCCGCGCGGCAAGGTAGGCTTTCATTTCATCCGTGGTTCGCCCTTCCTCCTCGAGCGGGCGTGCGATCATCAGCACGGTTGCACCGACCTCCTTTGCCGCGGATAATTTTTCTGCAAAGCCGCCGCTTTTCCCCGTATCCTTGGTGACAAGGATCTCTGCACCTGTTTTTTTCAGCAGCGCAACATTCATTTCATGCGAGAATGGTCCCTGCATGGCAAGGATGGACGCGCCGGAAAACCCCAGCGCGGTACACTTTGCAATGACATCTGCCGTGGGCAGGACACGCGGAAACAGCCGCTCCTGATACTGTGGGATCGCTGTATAAAAATCAAGTTCCTTACTGCCCGTCGTGAGCAGCACCTTGCCCGAATGTTCGGTCAGCCAGTGCACCGCCGCCTGTGTATCCGGCACGGTCACAACGGAATCTGCCGCCTGCGCCGGACGTACAAGGCGCAGATATTCCGCCCCTGTCTCCGCACACGCCGCACGAATATTCTGTGTCACCACGCTTGCATAAGGGTGCGTGGCATCAATGACAAGGGCATCTGTGTCCAAATACGCCGCCATTTCGGGAATGGTCAGGCGTCCGGTATGGATGGTCACACCGGAAAGCGGCTCCATGACCTCCTCCCCGTAATCGGTCGCAACAAATACTTCAACCGGCACATGATGTGCTGCCAGAAAGCGGCAGATCAGCTTGCCCTCGGTCGTGCCGGAAAAAACAAAGATCTTCATACGCCGCGGTATCCACGCGGTGTGACCAATCGTCCGGAAATGACCTTAGTCACGGAGTTTCCAACAAATACGGTCGTCAGCATATCTACATGGGTGTCACGCAGTTCTTCAAGGGTCAGAAGCTGATACGCTTCCCCCTCACGCCCAATGTTGCGCACCAGTCCGCACGGCGTCTTCGGATCACGCACGGTCAGCAGGATGTCACATGCCTTCTGCAAATGGTCAGTGCGCTTCTTGCTTGCCGGATTGTACAGACACAGGCAGAAATCCCCCTGTGCTGCCGCATGCAGCCGCTTTTCAATGGTCTCCCAAGGCGTCAGCAGATTGCTGAGGCTCACCACACAGAAATCATTCGTCAGCGGCGCGCCCAATACTGCGCCGCCCGAGCATGCCGCTGTGATACCGGAGATCACCTCGATCTCAATTCCCGGATATTCCTGACAGACCTCGAACATCAGCCCTGCCATACCATATACGCCGGCATCTCCGCTTGAAATGACTGCAACGGTGTGTCCAGCCAGTGCCGCATCTCGTGCCGCCGTACAGCGATCCACCTCACGCGTCATCCCCGTCTGGATACGCTCCTTTCCGTCCAACAGTCCATCAATCAGATCCAAATACAACCCATAGCCCGCAACGCAGTCACACTGTGCCAGTGCGCGTACCGCACGCAGGGTCATCTCGTTTTCACCACCAGGTCCAATTCCGATGACATATAGCTTCATTTTCCAATTCCTTTCTGCATCTTGTCCAGACAAGTCTGCATCTGTGCTGCCGTCAGCCCTTCTTTCAGTCCGCCGAGCAGCATATCAATCGTTTTATATACCGAAAGCTCGATCAGCTCATCAATATCATTTTCTGTATACAGCGCAGAGAACGAGCGGTCATGCCGCACACGCATGAGCGCAGTGTCCTTCATCTGCGCAATCACAGGCAATGCCTTGCGATACTCATACCATGCATAAAATTCTGCCTTTTCCTGCGCTAAAATAGCGGACGCCGCCGCGCGTTCCTGTGCATTTTCGTCCTCCGAAGTACCGAGGGCATCCAGATTCAGCACTGTAACGTTCCGGTATGCCGCGTCCTCGATATCGCGCGGCATGGCAAGATCGAGCATCAGGGCAGGTGGATACTCCAGGCCCTCGATCTGTTCCCGACATAAGGTATAGTGCGGACTGGTCGTTGCGCTCACAACAAGATCTGCCCCCTCGATGATGCGGCACCGATCATCATACGGATGGGTCGCACAGCCTGCCGGAACCACTGTTTCCCCGTGCCGATAGCTGCGCAGGGTGACTGTCACCTGACAACCTGCCTCATAGAGCAGCGATGCCGCCAACCGCCCCATTTCTCCGTTGCCGATCACAACTGCGCGTTTTCCGTGCAGCGCACCTAATATTTCCTGCGCGCGTGCAACCCCACGGTGTGCCGCAGAAGCCGGAACGCCCACCAAACGGGTCTCCGTCTTGACGCGCTTACTACCCGTCACGGCACAGCGAAACAGCGTATCAAGCACACTGTCTGCACAGCCCAGCTTTCTGGAGAGCGCGATCGCACCGCGCACCTGCGACACAATTTGATCGTCTCCGAAAATCTGTGACTGCATCCCTGCTGCTACCTCGAACAGATGGCTGATCGCATCTTCTCCCCACCGCACCACCGCGACTTCCCGATAGGCAGCAAGCGGTACATGGGCTGCGCGTGTCAGCAGAACAAGCGGATCAATCTCTTTGGAGTCGGTATGCAGATACAGCTCTGTGCGGTTGCATGTTGCGATCAGCACACAGCCCAGTACCCCTGCTGTCTCTTGTATCTGGGGCAGCACATGCTCCACCTGCCCGGTTACAAAGGAGATCGCTTCTCTCTTTGCAAGATCTGCACAGTGAAAATCAATGCCTGCCATACAAATATTCAAAAAACTACCTCCCAATCTCGAATCGCCAGAGCAACTGTGATCCCGCCGCACGGGGTCTTTCGGCGGATCAGCCTTCCCCCTGCACTCGCTTTGCACGCCGACCGCTCGCAAACATTGTCTACCCCAACGGTGTTCTGCACAAAAGCAGAGGCAGAGAACTCCCCTGCGACTGCAAGCAGTTCCTGCGCGGAATAGGTCAAAAACGGCAGTCCATGCCTCTGACAAAAGGTACAAAGTCCCAATTCATCTTTTTTTACATCAATCGAAGCCACTGCAAAAACCGCAGACAGTGGAACCTGCTCTTTTTCTAAAACGGTGCACACGGCTCGCTCGATCTCCTCTATCGGTGTGCCGCGGCGGCATCCAATGCCAAGTGCCACGATTTTCGGGACGAGATGCAGGGTATGTCCAAACGGGATCTCCCCCGTGCGCACGGAAACTACAATGCCGCAGTCTCCCTCCTGCCCCAAGCCCTGCGGCAGTCCCCCACTGACAGGGAAATCGCTCCGCAGTCCCACAGTACGTCCGGCAAGGATCGCACCCGATATGTGCTTGATCTCCGAAATCTCATGTACCGTACATCCATGCGCCTTTGCCCAGCTGTCCACCGCAAACGCGCCGCGTCCATCGGTCGCCGTTGTGATGACAGCCTGTGCATGCAGCCCATCTGCCAGCCGCTTGGTGAGTGCATTCGCGCCGCCCAGATGTCCGGATAACAGAGAAATGACAAACTTCCCCTGCTCATCAATGACGATGACCGCCGGATCATACTGTTTTCCCTGTAAAAACGGCGCGCACATACGCACCGCAATGCCTGTTGAACCGACAAACACAATGAGGTCACAGTCTACCATCGCCTGCTGTACCATGCGTGACAGTGCCGTGTGCCGTAAGGAGCTATCCACCCCACGCTCATAGCGTTCCATGCGGCAATCGGAGAGCACCGCTGCCGCACGCGCCGCCGTCTGTGCCCCCTGCGCGGTAAACGAAACGATCTTTCCCCGAATCATTTGCTTGCCTCTCGAAATTCTGTCGTAAAGGTCGGGTCATACAGCTTGGAACGCTCATAGGTGCTGCCCAAAAAATTTCCGACGGTAATGAGTGCCGTTTTTGTGATCCCATATTCCTGCGCCGCCTGTGCCATCTGTCCAACCGTTGTGCGCACGACCTTTTCCTCTGGCCAAGTCGCCTTATAAACGATACCTACCGGCGTATCGGGGGCATAGCCGCCTGCCTGCAAGCGTTCGGACAGCTTTTCCATCTGTCCGGCAGACAGGAAAATGACCATCGTTGCGCCATGTGCCGCGAGCAGCTCGATCTTTTCCTTTTCGGGCACGGGCGTTCTGCCCTCCATACGGGTCAGAATCACAGTCTGGCTGACTTCAGGCAGGGTATACTCCGCCTTGAGTGCCGCCGCCGCGCCGCAAAAAGAGGATACGCCGGGTACGACCTCATAGGCGATCCCGTGTGCATCCAGTATATCCATCTGCTCCCGATGCGCCCCATACACACAGGGGTCACCCGTATGCAGACGCACGACGCACTGCCCTGCCTGCTCTGCCGGAATCATCACGTCCATGACTTCCTCCAGCGTCATTTGGGCACTGTTATAGATCTTGCATGCCGCCTTGCATGTTTCCAGCAACGCCGGATTGACGAGCGAGCCTGCATATACCACCACATCCGCGCGTTCCAGCAGCCTTGCGCCGCGCACGGTAATGAGATCGGGTGCGCCTGAGCCTGCGCCAACAAAATAGATCATATTCATTCCTCCCGTACCAAAATGACCGAGAAATAGCCGGTGGGGTCGTCCAGCTCACGCAGATCGCGCACCACGCGCTCCCCCTCCATGCTGCACCGCTCCACCAGTGCCGCCATATCGCGCTTGCCTGCTTCCTCCAGCAGATCGCGCACCTCCAGAATGGAGCGTCCAGCCTTCATGAACACCTTATTCCCCGACAGCTCCAAACCCTCCTTTGTCGCATTGTGCGACGCCGGAATGATGTGCAGCATTTGGCTGCCCTCACACAGTGCCTGTCCCAGCCGCGCCGCTGCCGCACAGAACGACGGGACCCCGGGCACGATCTCCACCGCATATCCACGCGCCTCGACGCGGCGGTGTACATACCAATAGGTCGAATATACCGCCGGATCGCCCAGCGTCAGAAAAACAACCGTCTTTCCCGCATCCAGCAGGGCACAGATCTCATCTGCCGCCCGATCATGGCAGGCATTCAGCTTTTCCCTGTCACGAATCATAGGCATATCACAATGCAAGATCGTCTTATCCCCGATCCACTGGGATGCGATACTCAGTGCCGTCTGCTCGCCTGAGCCGCCCTTTGGCACAGCGACCACATCACACGTCTCAATCAAACGAACCGCCTTGAGCGTCATGAGCTCCGGATCGCCCGGCCCTACACCAACTCCATACAACTTTCCCTGTTTCATAGCTTCCCTCGAAATTCTTCACAAAGCGCATGCGCACCCTCTGACTGTGCCAATGTGCCATTTTGGTTTGTAAACATCAAAAATTCAATCTGCGCCTTTCCATGCACACGGCGGCGCAGACGCGTCTGGATCTCCGCGCCGATCCGCTCAAACACCGGTTGGCTGAGACCGCACGGCGTGAGCAGGCTGATGCAGGCATCCACCGTGACCGCCTCCATGAGACCGCGCAAAACATCAGGCGGCGCACCGCAGAGCGCGGCATGTGCCACAAAGATCTCCTGTCTGCCATCTGCCACGGAGGAATGGGTATTAAAAATGCCGGCAGCCAGCTTGACCAGCTTTCCCGCATGCCCCACCAGAAAGATTTTCCGGAACCCTTTCCACGCGGCATAGTCGAGCGCATCTCCGATAAAATTGGAGCACTTGACCGCCTGCTCCAGATCGAGTCCCAAGGTATCGCGGGCAAAATCCGCCCCATAGTTGCCGGGACAGATGAGCACCCGTTCAGCATCCGCCGCATACAGGCTGTCCAGTTCCAGATGGGTCGTATCCATCAGTGCCTTTTCACTCATCGGCTCTACAATCCCACTCGTGCCCAAAATGGAGATACCGCCAATCACACCAAGATGTGCATTGTAGGTATGCTGTGCGACTTCCTCTCCATTTTCTGCCGAAATCACGATCCGCAGTCCGTCGGTATAGTTCGCCTCCTGCATGGCCGTTTGCACGGCTGCACGGATCTGCGCACGCGGTGCAGGATTGATGGCAGGCTCTCCGACCGGAACGGAAAGCCCTGACCGCGTAACCGTACCCACCCCTTCGCCTGCCTCCAGTATGATCCCCTCCGGAATTCGGGAGACTGCCGCAAAAATCCGGATGCCATTGGTCACATCCGGATCGTCTCCGCTGTCTTTTCGGATACAGCAGATCGCCGCCTCTCCTTCCATGTGCAGCTGCTCAGGATAGAGCTTGAGCACAATGCCCTTCGGGGTGGAGAGGGCGATGCATTCGGGTGCTTTTCCGGTCAGCAACAGGATTGCCGAAGCCTGCGCCGCGGCTGCCGCGCAGGAGCCGGTTGTGTAGCCGCGCCGCAGTGCAGTTTGATTTTTATAGACAAGATCTTCCATTGCTTTCTCCATTTTGTAAAAAAATCGCGGCATTGCCAGAGTTCGTCCTTCTCCGGCAGCCACGATGTAACAAGTCTATGCGTCTTCTCATTGTTTGATGCAAGTTGTTTCCCACAGCAGCCAATTCCTCGTAGCGCGGTGCATGCAATGTAACCGCGCGGGCAGGTTTTCTGACTCGGGGATCTCTGCATGATGCGATCTTCCCGGGGTCTCCCAGTGATCCTAGCTGCATATTGCTTCTCCCTTACAGCGGCGGGACCGTTCGGGACTTCCACCCGATTCCCTTTTACCCTGTATCCCTACAGGCACCCTGCGGCATCTATCATTTTAAGAACTGAGATTATTGTATCGCGTTCTAATTTTCTTGTCAATTGTCTGTCACGCCTGATAGATATTTGTCCAAAAAATTGCAAAATCATGTGAAATACCACCCTTTGTTTTGTAGGAAAATACTCTTGTCTTTTCTCTACCAATTTGGTATACTATCACATTTTATCCCGACCTGTCTGTCCTATATATCCTATTCTTTTTTTGCAGATGCCAACAGTACGGATCGCTCATCCCTGTCTATGCTTTACAGAAAATATTAGAAGAGGGCTTTCGATCCACTTTGGGCGCATCTGTTTTTCGCGAGAAACTGAGGACGCCAGACATCTCCTCAGACGAACCTATTGTTTTACTGCCGGGCAAGATCCCCGTATCTGTGCCGTCTATCTACTGCCATTTCAATAAAAAACCCCTCAAAATCCGTCTGCATCCGTGTTGGAAATGCAACACCATTCCGAAAAATATTCGAAGATTTTGTGCATAAAAAGATCGTTTCTGCATTTTCCCCTTACACTTTTTCAAAATCGCTGGTGTTTTCCGAAAATTTTGCTATACTAACTCATGTAATGTAATTGTGTGTTCACTCGGGTCGTTCGACTCCACACAACCGCATTCTTTTCTTCATCTCAGCAGGTTGCCTACATCTTCAACTATTATCCTCTTACCTGCTGAAAACCAACAGGCTGCCTCCCCCCCCCCTGTGCAGCCCGTTGATTCCTCTTACCTGCTCCGCGTATCGTTCCGCGGAGCGGGTTTTTTTATTTTGGGGCTGTTTGAAAAATCGAAATTTTCTCTGTTTTCAAACAAGCCCTACTTTAAGATCACATTTTGATCGCCAAGCGCAAATCGCAGCTTTTGCATGATCTGCAAGTTGCCTGCACACCATAGCGGTCTTGGTGCCAACATGCGCTTCTTGGTATCCATCGGATAAAAAATGACTGGAACTTGTCCATGATGCTGCATCAAGATCTCCTTTGCCTCTTGGAACAACACGCCCTCCATATCGGGTACACGCAAATACAACTTTTGCCCTGCCTGTGCCATCGCCTGCGGCGCAGTCAGGACGGGCTTGGGGGCTTCCTGCCGTACTTCCAACTCTGCAACGCTTTCTTCCGTGAGCGGTGCAGCAGTCTGCGCAATCAGCTTGGGGGCTTCATCCTCACGGGCGTCGATCCGCCCTGTGACCAAAACGGCAGCATCCTCGGAAAAATACGAACCATACTGCTGCAATGCATTAGGAAAGATCACAAGTTCGATACTGCCTGTGATATCTTCGACCACCGCATACGCCATCATGCTCCCCGATTTGGTAGCTTTCAAACGCATACTTGATACCACACATGCCAGACGTACCGTCATCCCGTCCTTATACACCGGCTGGTCGGCATCTGCGCTCAGATCCTCAGTGATCTTGCGAATGGGCGCGGCGTTTGCACGCACGGCAAGTGCGCGGTACGCATCCATCGGATGCCCCGAAAGGTATAGTCCGGTCGTCTGCTTCTCCAAGGTGAGCAGTTCGCGCTTGCTCATCTCCGGGATCTTTGGCATATCGATCTCCTGATCCTGCACTTCCTCCATTCCAAGTCCAAAGAGATCCAGCTGACCCTCCACATTCTTTTTACGCTCATTTGCCACAGCATCGACCACACGCTCATAGACTGCGAGCAACTGACTGCGATGAAACCCCATGGAATCGAATGCGCCTGCATGAATGAGGCTTTCCAGCGCACGGCGGTTGAGTTCCTTGTCATAGAGACGCTGGCAGAAATCAAACAGCGAGGTGTACGGTCCATTCGCCTTGCGTTCCTCCACAAGCTGACGCATAAAGGCACGCCCCACATTCTTGATCGCTGCAAGCCCAAAGCGGATATCCGTACCGGCAACCGAGAAGCCGTCCTCCGAACTGTTGACATCAGGCGGCAGGACACGAATGCCCATATCCCGCGCCTCTGCAATATATTCGGAGATTTTCGCCGGCACATCAAGCACAGAAGTGAGCAGTGCCGCCAGATATTCGCGCGGATAATGGCACTTTAAGTACGCGGTACGGTAGGATACCACCGCATAGCATACCGCATGTGCCTTATTGAACGCATAGTTTGCAAAATCCATGATCTCATCAAAGATTGAGGAGGCAACCGCTTCGGGCACGCCGCGCGCGATCGCGCCATCGATCCCTTGCTCTGCATTGCCATAGATGAAGCTGATGCGTTCTTTCTCCAGTTCCTTGAACTTCTTCTTGCTCATGGCACGGCGCACCATATCCGCCTTGCCGAGTGAATAGCCTGCAAGACGGCGAAACGCCTCCATGACCTGCTCCTGATACACCATACAGCCGTAGGTAACGGACAGGATGGGCTCTAAGAGCGGATGCTTATAGGTCACCTTTTCCGGATGGTGACGACACTCGATATAGCGTGGAATGGACTGCATCGGCCCCGGGCGGTAGAGCGCGACCACTGCCGTGATATCCTCGATGGACTGCGGACGCAGTCCTGTGACAACATTGGTAATGCCAGCCGATTCCAGCTGGAACACGCCCATCGTCTTGCCCTGTCCAAGCATGTGGAAGGTCTCCTCGTCCTGATTGGACACCTTTTCGATCGAAAAATCCGGTGTATGCTGCTGTACCATCTTTTCGGCATCGGAAATAACGGTCAGTGTGCGCAGTCCCAGAAAATCCATCTTGAGCAGTCCCAGCTCCTCCAATGTGGTCATGGGGAACTGCGTGACCATCTGTTCATCATTGCGCGCGAGCGGTACATAGGTATCGACCGGCTCCTTTGTGATGACGACGCCCGCCGCATGGGTCGAAGCATGGCGCGGCATCCCCTCAAGGGCGCGTGCCGTGTCGATCAGGTTTTTGACCGTCGGATTGCCGTCATACATCTTTTTCAGTTCCGGATTGATGGACAGGGCGCGATCAATGGTGATATGCAGTTCCATCGGCACCTGCTTTGCAACTGCATCCACCTCATTATAGGGGATGGACAGTGCACGCCCAACATCGCGGATCGCCGCACGCGCCGCCATCGTTCCAAAGGTGACGATCTGCGCCACATGGTCGGCACCATACTTCTGCGTGACATAGCCGATGACCTCGGGACGGCGCACATAGCAGAAATCAATATCAATATCCGGCATGGATACACGCTCCGGATTGAGAAAGCGTTCAAAATACAGCGAATACTTGATGGGGTCAAGGTCTGTAATTCCAAGGCAATAGGAAACGATCGAGCCTGCCGCCGAACCACGCCCCGGGCCAACCGGTATTCCATTTTTCTTTGCATAGTGGATAAAATCGGATACAATCAGAAAATAATCCACAAACCCCATCTGGTCGATCATACGGATCTCATAATCCAGCCGTTCGCGCATTTCGCCCGTATCGTCCGGATACCGCTCGTGCAGTCCCGCAAGACACAGCTTGTCCAAGTATTCCCTTGCGGTATAGCCCTCCGGTACATCGAACTGGGGCAGGTGATACTTGCCAAATTCAAACTCGACCTGACAACGGTTCGCGATCTCGACCGTGCGCGCCAGTGCTTCTTCATGCGCCGGAAACCGCGCACGCATTTCTTCCTCCGACTTGATGTAGAATTCACTCGTCTCAAATCGCATACGGCTGGGGTCATCCACCGTCTTGCCCATCTGGATCGCCATGAGAACATCCTGAATTTTTGCGTCCTCTCGCGTCAGATAGTGCGCATCGTTTGTGATGACCAATGGGATCCCCGTCTCCTCTGATAAGCGATACAGAGCAAGGTTTACATCCTTCTGCACAGCGATCCCGTGATCCTGTAACTCCAGAAAGAAATTGTTTTCTCCAAAAATATCACGAAATTCCAGTGCCTGCCGCTTTGCGCCCTCATAATCCCCATTCATCAGGGCATGGGGGATCGCACCGCCCAGACATGCGGAAAGGCAGATGATCCCCTTGCTGTGCGCGCGCAGCAACTCCATATCCACACGCGGACGCACATAGAAGCCCTCAGAAAAACTGAGGCTTACCATGTGGATGAGGTTGCGGTAGCCCTCCATATTTTCACAGAGCAGGATCAAATGACGATGCCATTCTCCATTTTGGTATCCGCGTTCAAAGCGCGAATTGGGGGTCACATAGACCTCACAGCCGATGACGGGATGGATGCCGCGCGCCTTTGCCGCGCGATAGAACTCGATCGCACCATACATGACCCCGTGGTCGGTCATCGCCACGGCAGGCTGTCCCAGTGCCGCCACACGATCCATCAGCTTTTCGATGCGGCACGCACCATCGAGCAGGCTATACTCTGTATGAACATGTAAATGTACAAAGTTTTCCAAAATATCCTCCTTTTATTGGGTATCTGCAATCACATGCGCGGCGATCTCCATAATACGTCCCAATCTGTGACTCAGCCCCGGCTTGGAAATGGGCGGATCGAACATTGCCGCAAGCTCGGCAAGGCTGGCGGTCGGGTTTGCTGCCCGAAGATCTACTGTCTCACGCAGATTCTCCGGAAAGATCTCGATGCCGCCGCAAGCCAGTGCCTGCTCGATGGCTGCAATCTGCCGCGTCGAGGCACTCGTAACCTTGATGAGGTTTGCCGTCTCGCAGTTGACTGCGCGGTTGACCTCGTTGCGCAGCTGTTTTTCCACTTTTGCCTGCATCAGTGCCATAGCGGCATGATGTGCGCCGATCTTTGCAAGGAAATTCTCGATCTGGCTGGTACCCTTCCAGTAAATGAGCCATGCCGTGCGGCGTTCTGTGATCTTGGGTGAGAACTCCACATCGAGCAGCAAGCTCATCACCTCACGCGCCAAGATAGCATGTCCCGTTTTGATCTCCAAATGGCACTTTTTTTCCGGACTGGACACCGTGCCGGCTGCCAAAAATGCGCCGCGCAGGAATGCTGCCGCACAGCATTCATTCTCCGCAAGATTGCGATTGAGGTGATATGTGATATGGCTCTTAAAGTCATATCCCATCTGTTCCATGACCATGGCAATCAGTTCCGGCTGCTCGATCAAAACGATACGGCGTCGCCCCTGCAAGACAGGCTGTACCTCGATGCTGCATACCTTTTTGAGCAGAGTGGCAATGCGCCGGATGATCGCACTCTGTTCGCTGACGAAGCGGATCTCCCGATTGGAAAAAGCCGAGCCGAACAGCAGCATCCCATATAACTCTGCTGTCTGGCAGCAGGATTTCCCAAGCGGCACACGGCAGAGCTCATTTTTGGTTTTTGCAGAAAAAGACAGCATCCCAGCTCCTCCCTTTATGCACGGTGGTAGTCGCGGTGTACGACCGTCAGATTCTTATTCCCCTGCTCGCGCAGATGTGCCGCCAGTGCCTCGGTGATGGCAACCGAGCGATGCTTGCCCCCCGTGCATCCAATACATACAACCACTGAGGTCTTGCCCTCTGAGATATAGCGTGGGATCAGAAAATCCATCAGTGCATTAAGATGCTTCATGAGTGCATCTGCCGTACCGCCCTGAAATACATAGTCGCGCACCTCAGGCTCTGTACCGTTATGCTCGCGTAAGCTGATCTCATAATAGGGATTGGGCAGAAAACGTACATCGAATACCAGATCGGCTTCGGTCGGAATGCCATGCTTGAAGCCAAAGGATTCTACTATGATCTCAAATAAACGGTTTGGGTCTGAACCTGTAAACAGGCGTACCAGATGCTCTCGCAGGGTGGCAGCGGTGAGTTTTGTGGTATTGACCACATAATCTGCCTTGCCGCGCACTCCCTCCAGCATTTCGCGCTCCCGATCGATCGCCTCCGCAAGACTCAGTCCCTCATTCATGAGCGGATGCTTGCGGCGTGTCTCCTTATAGCGATTGATGAGTGTCTGTGTTGCCGTATCCAAAAACAGGATACGATAGTCGCAACCCATCGTGCGGATGCTGTCCAGCGAGGAAAACAGCGTCTGGAAGCTGCCTCCGGCGCGTACATCGGTCACCAGCGCGACTTTATCATATTGCTCGGTCGCTGCCAGACAGACCTCTGCAAACTTCGGGATCAGCGGAATGGGCAGATTATCCACACAATAATATCCAAGATCCTCCAAGACAGCAACCGCACGGCTTTTGCCTGCACCAGACATGCCAGTTACAATGAGAAAATGCATGATACTTCCCCCTTATCCATAAACAATCAAAGCAATCATCACAGCAAACGCACCTCACAATGAAGTGCGACGCCAAAATTTTTCAAAACAGTCTCCTGCACATGGGCGATCAGTGCCTGCATATCTGCACAGGTCGCGCCGCCGCGATTGATCAAAAAGCCTGCATGTTTTTCCGAAACCTGTGCACCGCCTATGGTATAGCCCATGAGTCCGCTGTCCTGAATCAGCTTTCCGGCAAAATATCCGACAGGACGTTTGAAGGTCGAGCCGGCAGACGGAAATTCCAGCGGCTGCTTTTCGCGCCGTCTCTGCGCATAATCCTGCATTTTTGCACGGATCTCCTCCGGATCTCCCTGCCTTAGGCGCATTTCCGAGGACAGGATCACCCAATCCGGATGCGTCTTGAAGATGCTCTCGCGGTATCCAAACTGGTGTTCCGCACCATGGGCGGTGCAGATCGTGCCATTCTCGTCGAGATACTTGGTTTGGATGACGATATCTTCCATTTGTCCGTCGTATGCGCCTGCATTCATAAATACTGCACCGCCCAATGTACCGGGGATCCCTGCCGCATATTCCGCGCCGCACAGTTCATGGCGCAGAGCGGTCGATGCTATGGAAAACAGAGACGCACCTGCCTCTGCCGTAATGACATCGCCGCTGACACGGATCTCATGCATTTCTGCGGTGCACAGCACCACGCCGCGTACCCCTTCATCGTGCACCAGCAGATTCGATCCTCTGCCGATGACATAAAGCGGCGTTCCGCTTTTGCGGATAACGGGCACGATCTCGTCCAGCGGTGCACCTGAGGCGCAATCCAAAAACAGATCCGCAGGTCCGCCGATCCGAAACGTTGTATGATGGGACATGGGTTCCTGTTCGCGAATTCGGATATATGATTCATAAGGCTTCAAAGCATCAATCAACGTGTGCATGAAGAGCCTCCTTTTTTAATTTGATAGATATAGTATATTATAAACCAAAGCCGTTCTATGCGCAAGAAAGCGGAACTTTGTTTTCATGAAAATCAGTTTTCAGAAAGATGATCTGCTCGCAGAGGATAGGAAGCAGTTGTAAATCTTATATTTACGGAAAATCCGTAAGAGTTTCATTTCAGCAAAAAAGTTTACTCTGGCAAGCAGCGAAGCGTGGTTTGGGGAATCCGTAGTGATTTTCATTCCAGCAAAAAAATTTGCTTTGAGAAGCAGGGAAACATGTCGCGCTGGCGGTTGAAATTTATGTTCGCACATACTGCGGAGAATTGGAAAATCCGTAGGGTTTTCATTTCCGCTAAATGATTTGCTTGGAAGCAAAGAGTAACGTGTCGCGCCGGCGACGGCGGCATAAGGACTATAACCTTGCGGTTCTTGTCCTTATGAATCCAACACTCCCTCTCCATCAGATAAACATTGTGCCGCCGTAAGGGTGTGAAAGTATGAGCTCCGCCACAGGCGGGATTTCTGAGATCGGATTGTTTTCGCTCCCTGCCCCAAGGGTGGGAATGTATGACCTCCGCACAGCGGACGCGTGCAGCCTTTTGAAAAAATGCGGTACAGACTTTTCCAGCCCCTCCATGAATGCTCGCGCGAACGTCCCTATCTCCCAAATCAGCAGTGATGGACGTTCGAGCACAGTATGCCAGCACAAAGAGTCCGCAGCATTGGAACGATTTTTACCATGATAGGAAAAATCAGCTCCAAAAGAGGCGGTACGATTCCGCCTGTGGCGGAGTTCATACTTTACGACCCTTGGGGCATTGCCATTGTTCACCGGATGGAAGGGAAGGGCGGGATTCATAAGGGACTTACTGGAAAACACCCCAGTGGGGTGTTTTCCAGTAAGTCTGTGTAATGTATTCCCAGCCAATAGAGCAATCAGCCCCGTAAGGTGTCCAGCCCTTATGCCGCCGTCGCCGGTGCGACACGTTTCTCTGCTTCTCGAAACAAATCATTTAGCAGAAATGAAAACCCTACGGATTCCCCAAACCACATTTCCCTTCGCTTCCCAAAGCAAACCTATTGAGAGAAAATGAAACCCACAATGGATTTCAAGAAAACCTCCCTCTTCCTCGCAGTTCATAACTTGGCTGAACACCCCCAACAGCGCAAAATGCATCACCTGTCAAAACCAGCTCCCGCGCTTGACTTTTTTCCATGCCGTTCAAAAAGTCCCACAACGCCAAGCGTCGTGGGACTTCCCTGCAACTTATATGATATCGCTTATGAGAACCAGATGCTCTCGCTTTCTCGCTCATCCTTCTTGGAACGGCACATAAGTGCCTGCACGGCTTCGCGCACATTTCCATTTTCATAAAGCACCTGATAGAGATGCTCGGTGATCGGCATGGAAATTCCTGTTTTCTTTGCCAGATGATAGCCTGCATCGGTCGCATAATAGCCTTCTACAACAGCACCAATCTCCTGTAGTGCCTGCTGCACCTCCACGCCCTTGCCGATCAGGATTCCGGCACGGCGGTTGCGAGAGTGCATCGAGGTACAGGTCACGATCAAGTCACCCATGCCGGACAGCCCTGCAAAGGTCTCCTGATGCGCCCCCAGCGCAATGCCGAGGCGTGCGATCTCGGTCAGACCGCGTGTCATGAGGGCTGCCTTGGAGTTATCCCCCAAGCCCATGCCGTCACAGATACCGGCTGCCAGCGCAATGATGTTCTTGAATGCGCCGCCCAATTCTGCGCCGATCACATCGGACGAGGTATACACGCGGAACACTTCGTTCATAAATGCATCCTGACAGAGTTCTGCCGCCGTGCGGTTTTCCGAAGCTGCCACGATCGCAGTCGGAATTCCGCGTGCGACTTCCTCAGCATGGGTCGGTCCAGTCAGGACGACTACAGGGTTCCTGCCTGCAAAACACTGCGCGATGGTCTCAGAAAATCTGCAATACCCATGTGCTGCATCCAGTCCCTTGCCCACATTGACAATAGGAACGCCCGCTTTCACAACATCCGCCACCTTACACGCCGTCTCTGCAACGGCAAAGCTGGGCACAGCCAGAACTACAAGCTCAGCCTCCTTTGCACAGGCGAGATCTGTGGTCAGTGTGATGCTTTCCGGAATCTTGACTTCCGGCAGCAGCTTTTCATTCATACGCGTATTTTGCAGCAGCGCACATTCCTCCTGCAAATGCGTCCAAGTGGTCACTTCATGCCCATTGTGATGAAGCAGGATGGACAGGGCAATGCCCCAGCTTCCTGCACCATAAACCGTAATCTTCAATGTGAATCGTTCTCCTCTCCCTTGGAAATCACAGGCTTTGCATGAAAGCTGAACTTATTTTCCGTTCCCGTCAAAATCCGCTTGATATTGGTGCGATGCAGATAGATGACCGCGAGAGCCAAACCGCCAATGACCGCTGTATACAGGGTATTGTGATAGAAATACTGCATCGCAAAGGGCACACTGAGCGCACCCACGATCGAACCAAGCGAGATCCAGCGCGTGATCGCAACCATCAGCACAAACAAGCCGAATGCGATCGCAAACAGCCGCCAGTCAAACAAGAGCAGCGTCATCGCACCGACCAGAACGCCCTTGCCGCCGCGAAATCCAAAATACACCGGATATACATGTCCAACAATAACAAACACACCTGCCAGCAGCTTTCCGCCGGGACCTAACAGCAGACCGCCGATGGTAAGTGCCACGGCCGCCTTTCCCATATCTCCCAGCAGCACAAGCAGTGTTTTCTTTGCGCCCATCGTGCGGTATGCATTCGTTAGCCCTGCATTGCCGCTGCCGTAAGAGCGGATATCCTTCCCCAGCGTCAGCTTGCAGACAATGATCGCAAAGCTGAGCGATCCCAACAGATAGGCACAGACCATCGTGACCACAGCACAGCCTGCCGTGCCCAAGGTCTCCGCGATGGATCGGATCATTATAATCACATCCCCCTGCTTTTTTATTCCTTGTCGCCGCGCTCGCGCACGATCATGCGTACCGGCGTCCCCGTCAGATCGAACACCTCACGGATCTGGTTTTCCAGATAACGCTGATAGGAGAAATGGAACAAACGCGAATCGTTGCAGAAGCAGACAAAGGTTGGCGGACAGGTGGTCGCCTGCGTCATATAGTAGATCTTCAGGCGGCGGCCCTTATCCGTCGGCGGCTGCACGCGTGCAGTCGCCTCTGCAAGGATCGAGTTGAGCTGACCGGTCGGGATACGCTTATGGTTCTGCTCATATACATTGCGAATGGTATCATAGATCTTTTCCACACGCTGTCCGGTCTTTGCGGAGATGAACAGGACAGGGGCATACGGCATATACGCAAGGCCCTCGCGCACGCGCAGGGTATATTCCTTCATGGTGTTGCCGTCCTTTTCCACAAGATCCCACTTGTTGACGATGATGACACACGCCTTGCCTGCATTGTGCGCCTCACCTGCAACCTTGGTATCCTGCTCGGTCACGCCCTCGGTCGCATCGATCATAATAACGCAGACATCGGCGCGTTCCACCGCCATCAGAGAACGCATGACGGAGAACTTTTCGATCTTCTCCTCGACCTTGGACTTACGGCGGATACCGGCAGTATCAATAAAGGTAAACTTGCCGTGCGCATTGTCCAGTTTAGCATCTACGCTGTCACGGGTCGTGCCCGCAACATTGGATACGATCACGCGTTCTTCACCCAATACCTGATTGAGCAGAGAGGACTTTCCAACATTCGGCTTGCCGATGAGTGCAACACGGATACGGTCCGCATCCTCATCCTCGCCGTCCTCTGGCGGAAAGTACTGATAAACCTCATCAAGCAGATCGCCTGTGCCATAGCCGTGAAGGGCAGAAATGCCGAACGGCTCACCCAAACCAAGGTTATAGAACTCATAGAATTCCGGATCAGGCTGACCGGGCTTATCGCACTTGTTGACAGCCAGCACGATCGGTTTGCCGCTGCGCTGGAGCATCGCCGCAACATCCATATCGGATGCGGTCACACCGGTGCGCAGGTCAGTGATAAAGATAATCACATCTGCATGGTGGATCGCAGCCTCTGCCTGATAGCGCATGAACTTCAAGATCTCATTGTCATTGCGCGGCTCGATACCACCGGTATCAATGATCGAAAAGACACGACCGCGCCAATCGCATTCGGCATACAGGCGGTCACGGGTGACCCCCGGCGTATCCTCCACGATCGAAAGCCGCTTTCCAGCCAAACGGTTGAACAGCTGTGACTTTCCCACATTCGGTCTGCCAACGATTGCAACAGTTGGTTTAGACATAGCAATTCGCCTCCTTCAAAACAGGGTTATTTATATATTGTCCTAAAATGATCCATCTTCTTCAAAGATTTTCGCGAGCAGGTCTCCACCGTCGATCTCAACCGGTACGACCGGAACGCCCAGCTTGGCAGAGACATCTGCGAGCGTCAAATCATCAAGGAATACATCGCCGCCATCGCGCAGCATATTTGCAGAGACCAGAACACGCTCTCCAAGCTCCTTGCCAGAAAGCTGCTCTACAAGGTCACGCGCCGTGATGAGTCCGGCAACCGTAACACCGGTCCCAAAAAAAACGTTATTGATCGCATATACCTTTCCAGATAAATTATCGCACACCTTGCGTGCTTCGTCAATCAGTGTCTCTATAGTAGCGACTGCTGCCTGACCGGTCGCAATGCAGAACGGACGCGAGCGTTTTCCTGCATAATCTGGCAGGGCAAGACGGAATTCCTCTGCAAACAGCGGCAGCATGCCAATGCCATTTTCAAACTGCGTGAAATCTTCATAGTAATCTGCCTGCGGCAGCGGTCTGCCTGCCTTAAGGTATACCTCGTCGCCGCACCACGCCAGCCGTGTGCCGTGCTTCTGCATGCACTTCTCCGCAAATTCCTCGACGATATCCAGCATATTCTCTGCGCCCTCTCTGGTGGTTGGCTTGAGCGGATACAGACCTTCTCTATGCCGTGTCATACCAAACGGAACGACCGAAATGGAAGTCACCGCCGGATATAAAGCCTCCAGATCATTGAGGGAACGGCGCAGTTCGTCGCCGTCGTTCATGCCCTCACAGATGACCAGCTGGCAGTTCATGGATATGCCACCCTCTGCAAAACGCGGCAGCAGCTTGAGAGATTCGCCTGCTTTTGGGTTTTGCAGCATTTTGATGCGCAGCTCAGGATTTGTTGTCTGTACGGAAATATTGATCGGAGAAATATGCATACGCAGCACGCGCTGGACATCTTCCTCCGAGAGATTGGTCATAGTGATATAGTTGCCGAGCAGGAACGACATCCGCGCGTCATCGTCCTTGACATAGAGCGTTTCCCGCATCCCCTTCGGCATTTGGTCGATAAAACAAAATACACACTTATTGGAGCAACGTTTCATCTTATCCATGAGATAGTGTTCAAAATTGAGCCCCAGTGGTTCGCCCTCTCGCTTCCGAATGACGACCGTGCGCTTTTCGCCTGCTTCAGACAGGAGCTCCAAAGACAATTGTGCATCATATCCATAGAATTTATAATCAAGCACATCGCGTACTGCTGCGCCATCGATCATCAGCAGTGTTTCTCCTGCAACAATGCCGGCACGCTCTGCCGGAGACCCCGAATCAACTGAAGTAATTTTCGATGCCATATCGTTTTCCCTTCTCTTGGCAAAAAAATAGAGAAAGCGTCTGCTTTCCCTACTTTTTTCTTCATTTTGCTTACGCTTCGGTCTGAACGACCTCACGGCCATTGTAATGACCGCAAGCCTTGCACATTCTGTGGGAGAGCTTGAACTCACCGCACTTCGGGCACTTTGTCATGCCAGGAAGCGAGAGCTTCCAGTGGGAGTTACGTCTCTTATCACGTCTAGCTTTAGACGTCTTTCTCTTAGGTACTGCCATGTGGTAACACCTCCTACTTTATGTTCTAAGATTTTGAAAACCGTACTACCGTCCGCATACTGCGAACGCTGACTCAGTCCTGCCGGCCCTCATTACCTTCGAGCAGCTTGGCCAGAACCGACATACGCGGATCGACCTGCTTTGACTCACACGAGCACACGGACTCGTTGCGATCACAGCCGCAGGAGGGACAAAGTCCTTTGCAGTCTTCCCTGCATAGATAAGTCATGTCCACCTGCAAAATCAGTGTGGGGATCAATATATCCTCCAACTCGATCTCATTGTTTTCGATCGGGAAAACATCTTCTTCCTCCTCTGCGTTCTCATCGCGCGAAAGCACGACATCAACCGATGCAGAGAGCGGAATTTCCAGATCTTTTAAGCATCTGGCACAACAGGTATGATACGTTGTTTGAACCTGACCGGTCAAGCGAAGGATTCCAAGATGGTTCACGATCTCACCAGAATAGGTGACAGGATCTTGGAACGGGCGTGCGCCATACAATTCCTCTGCCGACAAATCGACTGTGCCGGAGAAAGGGATCGTATCTCCATGGACACCGATCAGTTTTCTTAAATCAATCTTCATGACTACCTCACATGGTACATTAGATATTATACTATAAATACTTCCTGCTTGTCAACTATATTGTGCAAAAAATGTGTGTTTTCTTTTTGAGAAGAATCGTTTATACTATAAGAAACATAAAAACGAAAGCATACCGGAGGCGATTTTTCTCTTGAAAGAATTTTTGATCAAACCAAACGACAGCGGACAGCGGCTCAATAAATTCCTTGAAAAAGCCGTTCCTGCCCTCCCCGGCGGACTCATGCACAAATATGTACGGCTCAAGCGCATCAAGATAAACGGCAAGCGCACCGAGCCATCCTATAAGCTGTGTACAGGAGATCTCCTACAATTATACATCAATGATGAGTTTTTTGAAACCCCTGATGCGGAAATGGCATACGAAAAAATTTCTGTGCCGCAGGTGCACGTCTTATACGAGGACAGCCAGATCCTGCTCGCGGACAAGCGGTCTGGTATGGTCGTGCATGCTGACGAGCGCGGTGATAACGACACTTTGATTGCACACATTCAGGCGTACCTTGTGCAAAGCGGTCAATGGAACCCCAAAGATGAATCTTCCTTTGTGCCTGCGCTGTGCAACCGCATTGACCGGAACACAGGCGGCATTGTGATTGCTGCCAAGACCGCCGAAGCCCTGCGCATCATGAACGACAAAATCCGCAACCATGAACTCACCAAACGGTATCTATGCGTTGTTCACGGTGTTCCCAAGCTGCGCGTGGGCAAGATCACCCATTACCTGCGCCGTGATGAGACAAAACGGCAGGTCGAGGTGTTCTCCCGTCCGACCCCCGGCGCGAAAACCGCACAGACGATCTACAAGGTGCTTGCCAACCGAAACGGCTTGTCGCTGGTCGAGTGTACCCTGCTCACCGGACGCACCCACCAGATCCGCGCACAGATGGCAGCCATTGGGCACCCCCTGCTGGGTGATGGCAAATATGGTACGAACGCCAAAAACAAGCCATACGGTGAAACCAGCCAGCTTTTATATTCCTACCGTCTGACCTTTGACTTCACAACGGACAGCGGCTCACTGGAATACTTAAACGGTATGACCTTTACTGTGCATGATATCCCCTTTGTTCAAAAATATTTCCCCGGCTTCCAGATATCCAGCAGTTGACACTCCACACAGCTAAAACCGTGGGATTCTCAGTTCAGCACAGGGAGCACAGAAATACACATACGGTCAATAAAGAAACCCTGAGTCTTAAAATTATTCTAAATTCTCTATAAACCCCATTTGATTTGAATTTCACAGTTACTTTACACCAACGTGGTGTCAATGACATGTAAACTGGTTCTATAATACAAGTGTTCAGACACTGTCCATCAGACTGAAACTGTGGAACTGGATAATCCTGAGTATGACTACAATAGGGGGCATGATGCTTATGCAATTGCCGTTAATGCACAACAAGCGGAAGTGGATAGTCGCACCTAATCCTATTTACCTGTTTCTGTTATCTGGTATCGTTTTTTTGATTCTCCTCGTTATAGATGCTACGCTTTATTCCGGCGTAATTTCAATGCGCTTTCCCCTTGCCATGTTTGCAGGACTCTCCACATGGAACTTGATTGCGGGGCTTGGTAAAAATGAGTCCTTGCGCCACAATTGGATCAACGTCTGGATTTCAGCATTCGTCTTGTCGATTCAAATGCTAACGTTTTTTGTTTATTTACCAGACTACACTGCATCAAAAGCCGCCAATATTGTTGAGCTTTCAAAGGAAAATGTGAAAGTGATTGACACCCATACGATCGACACACTTGAGCCATTAAACCTATTCGTGAAAAAAGGCTATGTTTTTTTGTGTACGGAACCAACAACTGACCAATATTCTATGGTGTTTTTCGACCCTATATCTGGCAATCATTATGAGATGAACCGGTAGAATCAGCACCTTCTTTTTTAACATTCTCTGAGAAAAAGGTAGTGCCCTTTTTGAAATCCATCGCTTCCAAAAGGTCACTACCTTCGTTTTTGCTCCTAAATACCGAAATATGTGGCAGTTGTGGGAAAACTCTTTTGGCATCTCTGGAAAATGAGCTGTTTTTTCAGCATAAAAAAACGCGAAACACCTTGATTCTCTAAGGCTTTTAACCTTGACATCAAAAGTGTTTCGCTTTTCTGGAGGTACCACCCAGATTTGAACTGGGGATCAGGGAGTTGCAGTCCCACGCCTTACCACTTGGCTATGGTACCATATGGAGCGGATGACGAGGCTCGAACTCGCTACCTCCACCTTGGCAAGGTGGCGCTCTACCAGATGAGCTACATCCGCATTTTGTTGGTGCCTCCGGGCGGAATCGCTTTTCCTGTGGGAAAAGCCGCGGCGGTTGCAATATGCCACCGGCATATTGCCAAGAGCCGCCTTTCGATTCCAAATCGAAAGCGACGGAATTTATTGGTGCCTCCGGGCGGAATCGAACCACCGACACGGGGATTTTCAGTCCCCT
>JAHHRO010000019.1 GCA_020025755.1 Butyricicoccus sp.
AAGTCGCTTTGCTCCAATAAAAAACAGCGAAAAGCCTTTTTCTACAAGCTGAGAAAGCCCGAAAAGGGCTTTCCTCCGCTGTCAGGGAATCAGGATCAATTCACAGGTGCAGTCCTGAAACTTGGTATCGATTTTTTCATTTACCGATCGCAGTGCCTGCTCTAGCGCACTGACCGCCAAACTTTCCGATTCGATCTGAAAGTAGACCGCAACCCATAAATGCCGCCCTGTGCGTGTGATATCAAAAAAAACGGGAGTAAACTTGTACTGCTGCAAGACCTCACCGCAAAGTGCCTTGATATCTGCAACCATATCTTCATTCGGAGAAAACAGGAATATATCCTTGATCGCTTCCCAAAGCACTTTTACACTTTCCGGAAGCGTGAATCCCATAACCAGTACCGCAATGATCTGGTCAAAATAAGGGGCAAGCGCAGAGAGTGGGGTATTTTGCAGAAACAGCGAGCCAAAGAAAGCAAGAGACATTCCGAGGCTATATAAAATATCCAGCTTCCATCCCAAAAGCTCAGCTGCAGCCGTTGGCGAGGTCGTCCCTGCAGTCAAATGCCGGATCACCAGATAAATAACGATACTCAAAATACCTAGACACAGCTGAAAAACTGATACCTGTACTCGATCGACCGGATTGCCACCTGCTAGTGCAGATTCGATCACATCAGCCGAGATCCCCACTGTGACAGACAGCATCATGACACCCTTGATGATGACAAAAATGGATTCTACTTGAAAATATCCATAAGGATGCTTTTCTGACACAGGCTTGTGAAACAGCGGCGTCAAAAAAAGCAGGAGCGCAATAAATACCAGTTCCGAAGCGTCATATACTGCATCGGTCAGAGCTGACTGCGAGTGACTGTAGATCGCGAAAATAAATTCGATCACCGCAAACAAAAGTCCCGATACAAAGGACAACAGCAAAATTTTCTTTTCTCTCTGTTCACTTCTCATGTGTTTCACCCTTTTTTGCAGGATCCCATGCAGAGATCTCCATATTTACGATCGCTTTAGGGATTCTGACATGGCGCAGCGCACACACATGTCTATTCACCTTCTGGCAGATCCGACTGTTTTTATTATATGACAAACCTGCATCCTTTGGAAGTGTATCTATCTGTCTCCCGATCAAATCTATCCTGTGATCTGTTCCGGGATCTTCCCATCGGAGGGCTGCTCTGAAATATTCGAAATCAATCGGATCGTGATTTCTCCGCCTACACCAATACCATATTATAGATCATTTTCAACCTTTATCAGCTATGTTTGTCCTCTATCGTATATCATATACTATCGATATATGATGCATTGGCGGTGATTGTTTGAAAAAGCTATGTAATATTGAAAGCAGCGCGAGGCACTTGGGCTGACGCAGGAGCAGCTTGCAGAACTCACGGAACTTTCCGCCCTTTTCTTGCAGATGTTGAGCTCGGGCGCAAGGGGATCTCTCCCCTGAGCATCCAGAAACTATGCGACGCACGGGATGTTTCTGCAGACTATCCCATCCGCAGCAAAGAAATACACCGGGATTTTCCGCAAATCGTCAAGCTGCTCTCGGACTTGGATGCCGCATATATCCCGCTCGTGGAAGATCTGCTGCGCACCTATGTAAAATCGATCCATCTGAAACCGTCTGATCCGGAATAAAACGATCTGAACACCTTCGATCTGTGCGTTCTCTGTCATGGGACGACCCCGACTGCGAATAGAGTTATTCTATCTCAGAAAGGGGCGTTTTTTTATGCTATTTTGGATGCACGCATTATATCTCATGCTTCGTGTGCAGGGCACGGGCGGTTCCTTTCCCCGTCCGCTCTGCGCCAAGGAAGAGGAAGACTGCCTCAAACGGCTGACAGAGGGAGACCCTGCTGCGCGCAATACGCTCATCGAGCACAATCTGCGTTTGGTGGCGCATATTGTAAACAAGGTTTGCTGCAAAGGGTAAATGGCTTGCGTGAAAAAAAGACGGAGGCGGTCTGCCCCAGTCCAAAAGATAGCTGCAAATGTATTTTCTCCCTGCTGCTGTCCGCACAGATCACGGCTTTTTCCAACAGTGCCGCCGCAACCTCCTCATGCAATGTCCCCATAAATTCCTGTTCCATCGCCCGAACCAGCTTCTCATGTGCGCGATCGCTTTGACTCTGCACTGCTTTGCAGGTCTGTATCTCATCCTGTAAGCGAGAAAGCTGCGCATCATACCTTTCGTTCTGCGTGTGAAATTCGGCTTTCGATAAATGCCCCTCCAGACAAAGTTCCAGTAGCCTTTCCTTGCGCCTGCCCAGCTGTATTTCCTGCTTTCGCAGTACATCCAGCGGAACACGCACCTCTTGTCTGCCCTGTTGGATGCTCTGCTCTACAAGCGTAAACACCGCCTGTCTGTCCCACGGGATCTCTGGCAACAGTACCGTCATCACCTGATTGAGCTCCTGTGTCCGCACATTGGGCAGGCAGCATCCCTTCCTGCCCTGCAAGCGATACATACGGCAGCTCCAATATTCGATTTCGCCATCGGCTGTGTGAAATTGTCTGCGATGGCAGGGCATTTCGTGTGTTTGGCAGAAGATCTTTCCGCTGTAGGGATAGCGATTTTGAGCAGCAGGCGCATGTGCACGCGCTTTTTGTCCGCGCGATCTCAATATGGCATTGGCGTGATCCCAAAGTTCTTCGGATACGATCGCGGGTATATTGGGATCAGGATACATGACCCATTCCTCTGGTGGGAGCACTTCCCTCCGTTTGGTGCGATAGTCTAAAGACTGCGTTTTATGCCCACAGTACCACCCTTTATATTTTGGATTTCGCAGGATGCTCCGAATGGTCGCTTCACTGAATCCCTTTCCCGTTCGGCTGCCATATCCATGCGCGGTCAGCACGCGTGCCAACCGACGCACCCCATACTGTCCGCTGGCATACAGTGTAAAAATCATACGCACGACCTGCGCCTGCTCCTCCTGAATGGATAACCTGCAATCCTTTTTTTCATATCCCCAAATACAGTCATTTCCCAGTATGCGTCCGCCTTGGATGGATTGCCGAAACCCAAATTTCAGCCGCTCAGACAGTTTACGCACCTCATCCTGTGCGACCCCTGCCATGACCACCAGCCGGAACTCACTGTCCGGATCCAGAGTATTGATCTGATCGTTTTGAAACAATACCCCGACCCCGGCTTCCAAAAGTTCTTGCGTATAGCGGATACTGTCCAATGTGCTGCGCGAAAAGCGTGAGATCTCCTTGGTAATGATAAAATCAAAGCAGCCGCCATGTGCATCTGCGATCATACGCAGGAAGCTCTCTCTCTTATATGTACTCGTACCCGAAATGCCTTCATCTACATACCCCGGAACAAAGACCCAGCTTTCGTTTTTCCGGATCTGCTCCGTATAATAGTCGATTTGATGCTGAAGGCTGCCCTGCTGCTCCAGCTTCTCCGTAGATACTCGCGCATAAAATGTGACACGCAGCGGCAGTTCATAGATCGTCTTGCCCATGCGCATCTGCTCCCGCAGCTTTCGTATGCGTTCCATTTATCGATCCTCCTGTTCCTGTTTTTTCAGACTGCGGTATGCAGATAGATACTGTGCCTCAGAAATTATTTCTTTGCCATAAATACGTTTTAAAAGCACCTCTGCCAGACGATATTCGAGCTGTTTCATATAGATCCCTCCTATGCCTGTATCCTATGTATCCCCCTCATATTCTATGTATCAAGAAAATCTCGAATTATTTCTTGTCAGCCTTTATTTATTCAGAAAATCGGTCGATAAATAAAATAAGGGAATTTTATCTTTTTACCGCTATAAAATTTCTTTATCATTCTTTGCAAGCCAAAGGGGGATCTTGACAGTGAGCTTTACAAAGAAATTTTTATCACATCTATTTGGTCGTTCTGGTGAAGATGGGGAAAAGCATGAGAAAATATCCTCTGATTCCACAGCTGATTTGTCAGATCACACCCAACCTGATACAGATAAAACCATATCCGAAGAACCACTTGATCCTACATGCATCACATTGCCTGAGGATCACGCCGTTCACCAGCTATTTGAAATGTATCTCCGTACCGCTCCGGATACGCCAGCACCGCAGCTGACCATGGTCGCTCCAGCAGACTTCCCACTTTCTACTGATGTACTCGCACAGGAAGCTTCTTCCTTCCGCATGCTGCTCGACCGCTCTGCGCAAAAACGCTTATGGACTTTCACGAACGCATGCGAAACCGGAGAATCTATAGATGCAGATGCAAAGATCTGCATTCACTTCTCGCAGGATCAGATGGCTGCATGGTTCATTGCCTACCCTCCGATCGGAAATGGTCGCCCACTCGATCTGGAAATGATCGCAAAAACACTCGTAGAATGCAAGGTCAGCTTTGGTCTGGATGGCTCTATGATCAACTCTCTGTGTATGCGTGAAGACCGCTACTTCTCCATCATCCCCATCGCACACGGTACGCGGCCGATCGATGGTATCGACGGATCTGTAATCGACCATTTTCCGCGTGTGATCCAGCACGAGATCCCGGTCAATGAATACAATCAGGTCGATTACACCTCCCTGAATCTGGTACACAATGTGGAAAAAGGGGATGTGATCTGTGATATCAAACCTGAAACCCAGGGTGTCGATGGTCAAACCGTCACAGGCTGCGTTCTCTCCGCTCGCAACGGCGTAGCACCTGCTATTCCGCAGGGACGCAACACGATCCTCTCAGAAGACGGCCTGCATCTGATCGCTGATTGCACCGGACACGTCGAGTTCTCCGGACGCTCTTTCCAGATCCGCCCGGTATATGAGATCCCTGGAAATGTGGACTACTCTACCGGAAATATCAATTTTCTGGGCGATGTGCATGTGCATGGTGATATTACAAGCGGATTTTCCGTGCGTGCAGCCGGAAATATTCAGGTAGACGGCGTGGTCGAAGCTGCTACCGTAGAAGCCGGCGGCGATCTGATCGTTGCCTGCGGCATTATGGGACAGGATCGCGCGATCATCCGCGCACATGGATGTATCTATGCCAAATATCTGGAAAATTCCTGCGCATACGGCAGGCAAAGCCTCCAAACTGATTGCATCATCAATTGCAATGTCTACAGCGACAACGATGTGATCGTCCGTTCCGGACGGGGCACCATCATCGGCGGTACGATCCGTGCCTCCCATCAGGTCTCTGCAACGACAGTCGGATCAAAAAACGAAACCGCAACCACCATCATCTTGGGCGGTCTGCCCTGCGAAGCCTTTGAACGTGAGCAAATGCTCATCGAACTTGCGCAGATCGAAGATGCGATCGCAAAGCTGGAACCAAAACCAGACAGTCCGCTCAAGAAAACGCAGCTTTCTGAACAGCGTCTCAAGCTTTATGTAACCAAGATGAAACTCAAGAAATTTGATCAGGATCTCGAAACACTGGCTGCTCAAGTAGAAGAAGCCGATGATCGCCGACTGATTTGCAGTACGATCTATCCAAATTCTGTTGTGACGATTGGCAATCAGACAAAAAAAATCGAACACACAGAAAGAAACTGTATTGTTCACCTGTCAAACGGTTCTATCGGCCTGATCTAATGCGCATCCCACAAATAAAGGAGGCATTCGTATGAACACGATTTCTCAAGCACAGTTTCAAGAAATTTTAGACCAAGTCTTGCAGGATATTACAGAGAAGGTTGCCGGCATCCATCTATGCCCACAGCAAACACTTCCTTCCTCAAGCGAAGTATGCACACTCTATACAACCTTTGAGGGAGGCTATCAGGCAAGCCTTGCCCTCTGTGCAGAGGTCGCTCTCCTGACCCGACTGACCCAATATATGATGCAGGAAGAACATATCGCACCAGAGGATATCGAAGACTTCGCAAAAGAATATTTCAATGTACTCTGTGGTCAGATTTCTGCCGGTCTGTTCAACGCAACGCATATCGCGTCTCGCTTTGGTGTTCCGAACTTCCAGCTCGGACGATATACACCCGACGGCAGCGGAGAACAGCTTGTTCTTAATTATACCAGCGACAAAAATGAAAACGCACAAGTAATTCATCAGGCGGAAAATCCGCTTGATCTTTAATCTTGAATGAGCACTTTTCCTGAAGGAGGACACATTATTATGAAAAAAATCATGGTTGTAGATGATTCCCGTGTTGTTCAGATCCAGTTGAGCAAGATCTTAGAGGGTTCTGACTTTGAGATCGCTGCTTACTGCCGCACGGGTGAAGAAGCAATCCAGAAATACACAGATGTACAGCCTGATCTTATCACAATGGATATCATCATGCCCGGCATTGATGGTCTTGAAGCTGCACGCGCGATCCTGCAGGAGCATCCGGAAGCACGCATCCTCATGGTTTCCTCCTTGGCTTATGATGATACAATGGATGAAGCAAAGGAAATCGGAGCAAAGGGATTCGTCTACAAGCCATTTGACCGCGATCAGATCCTTGATTCCATGCAGAATGCACTGAACTCCTAAACAAAAAGTGGGTAAGAAAGAAGAAGGCAGATTGGTTTTTCCTGTCTTCTTTTTTCTTTTTGCCGTAAATATTCAAGAAATACTACGCAGACCCAACGGAGCAGGACGATCTCATTTCTATCGGTACGATCGGACTGATCAAGGCAGTCAACTCTTACAAACCCGACAAGGGCGTGCGCCTTGCTACCTATGCAGCCCGTTGTATTGAAAATGAGATCCTAATGCACTTTCGTGCAGGGCGCAAAATACAAAACGAGGTCTCGCTGGACGAAACGCAGGATGCCGATGGTGACGGCAGTTCCCTCTCCCTGATGGACACGATCAGTGTAGAAGATGAACGTCTGCATCTGGTGGAGATGAGCGACCGTTACCAAATGATGTATGATTGTCTGGAGCACTGTCTGTCTCCACGGGAACAGCGGATCGTGACCTTGCGATATGGACTTGGGACAGGGGAACCACTGACCCAGAAAGAGGTTGCAGCTCAGCTTGGTATTTCACGTTCCTATATCTCGCGCCTGTGGTAATGTAAGTGTTGGAAAACCGCAGGTTTTCCAACAGTCCATCACACCGCACAATCAGATTGTTTCCTCCCAAGCTGGGAGCTTTTCCAAATAATAAAAGGCTTCTGCTGGAATTTTTACGGTATCTGCCGCAAACGGACCTTCCAGCACAGCCCCACGAAGCGGCAAACCATGCTCCCCAAGTGCCTGTTCCGGCTTCCATATAACCATCATTGCAGAGCATCTGTTTCCCACAGGTGCTGACCTTAAAAACTCTTTGGAATAGAATTGCAGACCGATCTCCTTGCTGCATTCATACTCTACCACAACATAGTAACTCCCTTTCGGGCAGTTTTCTGCCAAGGTCTCATAATATTGTTGCCGGATCTCCTCCAGCTGCTCTTCTGTCACAAGCTCTCGATAACGCGGATCGGCAAAGCGTTCCTCCGCATCCTTCCATAGATCCACAAAAAGCACCCGATTGATATAGCACGTCACCTGCTCCCCTGTATGATCCATAAAGATAAACCGCTTTGTTTTCCCGACTGACAGGGTAACTGTTTTTTCCAGCAGATGCCGCACGGTATCCTTCCGATGCCGTATCGTAATCGGCATATCTGATATGTACCTTGGAAGTATCGTCCCTTCTTCCATCCGCAATTGGACAAGCCGCAGCCGCTCAAAATCGACCTCACGCAGCCATTCGGGTACGATCCAGCCTGCACGCATCATCTCAAGTAAAACCTGTACTTCCTCCCCCTCTGGAGACACAAAAGCAAGTGCTCCGGCAGAACCTCCCTGTATCCGCATCGTTTGTGTGCCAATACAGATCTCACTGCAATTGAGCCAGCATATTTTTTCTTCTTTCTCGCGGAGATGTTTTCTATGCGTTTCTTTTCCGGAACGTCTCGTTTGTTCCGCCTGTTCATACGGCTCAATGAGGTATAAGCAGGTCTCCTCCCCCTTTGTCATCCCTATGATATGGCTTTTCCTGTCTGTATGCGTGATCGTCCGTCCAATCACCAAAATACCGTCCCAATGTTGACAGATCTCCTCTAAATACGCAAGATTCATGAAACACGCTCCTCTTTTACAGCAGATGATTTTTTATTCAAAACATTCAAACATACAACTGCCAGTACAATGGTACAAACACCGGATATCACAATGGAAACACGCACAGAAGAAAAATCCGCCAATGCACCTGCCAGAAATACGACCATCACAGAACAGATCTTCGCAAGCGTGGATTGCAGCGTAAAGACTTTGCCGCGTGTTTCGGCAGTTGTACAGCTTTGAATCAGTGACTTGTAATAAATGGCATACAGTGTATTTGCTGCTCCGCCGATCAAATTGAATACCACACTGACCGGAATATTCGCCGAAAGTCCATAGCCGATCGTCGCAACACCCATAATAAAAATTCCAAGTACGAACATCTTGATCTCTGCGCACTTTTTGTATACGACATAGAGTGCGCTGGCTGCAAGCATCCCAATGCCCCAAGCGGAATTGATATAACCATATACGTCAGATGATCCGCCAAAGATCTCCGCAATATAAACGGCATCCAGTGCAGAAAAAATTGCACCGCAAATGGAAAACAGAATACAGATCACCATGAGTGCCTTCAAAAAATGTTGTGCCCCCAGCCACGCCAGAAAATCCTTGGATAAAAATGTCTGATTTCCGGTATCCTGCGCAGAGACATCAGCTTTTGTGCGGATATCCTTTTGCAGAAAGCTGAGGAAGAAAATGGATACCGCAAATGTAGCCGTATCGATCCATAGGGCGATCTCATATCCTGCCCACTGAATACATAAACCAGCCACCACCGGCGCGATCACCATAGAAGCATCACTTGCAAATGCATCAATGGTATTTGCAGTTTTAAGTTCTAAATCACCGCAAATATCCGGAACATACGCATTGACCGTTGTATTATAGGTAAAGCTGGCAACTGACAAGACCATGCACATCAAATATAAAACGATCACATTGGAACAAGCGGTCAAGATACAGGTGATGATCGAGAGACCAGACATCAATTCACAGATTTGCAGCAGCCTTTTCCGTGAAGAATGGTCGATCAGTTTAGAAATTACAGGAGATAACAAAATAATAGGCAATGTTTCCAGCAAAAAACTCATAGATACCGCCATTGCAGACCCCGTTAAATCAAAAATAATAAACGGGATCGCCATTGCCGCAAACCAGTTTCCAAAACTGGAAATACATCTGCCTAAAATGAACATATAGTATCTATTTTTTTGTTCCATGACACGCTCTCCTTATATGAAAAAATACGGCTAAAAATTGAAAACCCGTACCCTTTGCAACCATCTTGTCTAAAATCCTGTCGAAGTTTTTCCACAGATTCAAGACGGAGCACACGGGCAAAAGCCTGTGTGCTCCGTCTTGATCGATCAATTGCAGTGCAATTGATGGTTGCTTATCGCAGCTGGAACTGATCCATGAGCGAATTGAGCATATTCGCCTGACTGGACAATTCTTCACTTGCCGCCGCACTCTGCTCACTTGTTGCAGAGTTGGTCTGGACGACTGCCGAGATCTGCTCGACTCCAAGCGTGATCTGCTGGATGCTGGTCGCCTGTTCCTCCGATGCGGTCGCGATCTCATTGACCGTACAAATAACATCATTGATCTGACCTGCCAGTTCATTGAATGCCCTGCTGGTCTTCTGCGCGATGCCTTCGCCCTGATTTACCGCAGCGATCGCATTTTCGATCAGCTCCGTGATCTCCTTTGCGGACTCCGAAGACTTCTGTGCAAGGTTTCGTACTTCATCCGCAACGACTGCAAAGCCCTTGCCAGCCGCACCAGCTCTTGCCGCCTCAACAGCCGCATTGAGGGAAAGGATGTTGGTCTGGAATGTGATATCGTCGATGACCTTGATGACCTTGCCGATGCTTTCAGCCGACATGGAGATCCGATTCATTGCAGTCAGCATTTCCTGCATATCTTGCATGGTGGATTTTGCAACCTCACCGGATACAGTTGCCAGTTCATTTGCCTTCTTGGAATTCTTTGCGTTTTCTGTGACATTTCTGGAAATTTCCGTGATAGATGCAGACAATTCCTCTACGCTGCTTGCCTGCTCCGTTGCGCCATGTGCCAGCTCCTGTGCCGCACAAGCGACCTGATCGGAACCTGCACGGATCTGGTCTGCGGAAGATTTGATTTCAGAAAACAGACCATTCATTTTTTTCAGCAGAAGATTTCCAGCCTTCTCGATCTCCTCCATCTCGCCCTTAAAGTCCATCTGCGGCTGGATGGCAAAGTTACCATCTGCGATCTCCGACAACGCAGAGGCTGTGCAGTGAATGACTCGCTTGAGTTCTGCAAAGCTGGTTTGGATGCTGCTGCATGCCGTACCAAATTCATCCCTGCTCTCATAATCGATATCAACGCTGAAATCTCCATCGACCAGCGCACTTGTCGCACCCTCCATCTGATCAAGTGGGGTCATAATGGCCTGACGGATCTTGCGTCCCATAAGCAGACTGACTACGAGCGTGAGCAATACAGCTGCAACGACGATCATCAGCACGCCATGATATACCTTAGAAACGCGCTGGATCTGCTCATTTGCCATCGCTATCTGGTCGTCGCCCATTTGCGCAAGCAGTACACCCTGCTCATCCAGGATCGGATACAGCTGATTCATAAAGATCCCATACGCCTGTACACTTGACTGATCGGTGTTGCTGTGCAGCAGACGAACCAGTTCATCGCGATAGGCTGCCTGACGGTTCAAGATCTCATCGAGCTGGTCAAACTTATCTTTTTCGCCTATGTAGTTCTTGCGATAAAGCTCCACGATCTCTTTGTTGCGTTCCAGCTCTTTGAGCGCATGATTGACATACTGATCGGTCTTAGCTTGGTCGTTCGCAACCAATGCAAGCAGATGATACCGAGATTCGGATATCAGGTTTCGTCTGAGTTCCCAGACATACTCTGTATTGGTCAGTGTCTGGCTGACCAATACATCCGCTTCTCTTTTGATCCGCCCCATTCCGGACAATGCCAAAGTAGAAATCAGTAATGTGAAGATAATGATACTGCCGAACCCGAGCCATAATTTGTTCTTAACTTTTAAGTTTTTCATATCAAAGCTCCTTTGATCTCTCTATTTATTTTGCGTTTGTTGACGGATATCCTCCTTTCAAGTCCTATCCATCTTCATGGTTTCGCAATATTTAGCAAATTCCCCTCCGTTCACGAGACTTTGCCTGATGTGCTTTGCCCCAGCTCTGCCTCGTTCCTGCAAACGGTTCTCCTCCTAAAATACATGAGGAAAAGAGCACGCTTCCTTTAAAAAATAAACGTGCCCTTGTATTTCATTTTTGAGTCTTTCAGTGCTTGACGGGACGTGTCCAGCAAGCAGCCGATCATATGCCCTCTGCGTTTGTCGCAGCCTCTTGCCTAAAAATACCCATCCTAACATTTCGGCTATATAAACCTACTAATTTTGTTGCTTTATGTAAAATAATGTCTGTTCATAAGATAGTATAGCAAACAAATTTACATCTTGCAAGTTTTTCGCGAGAAGTGTCGCTCTTTCTTGCAGAAACGTATTGTGGTAGTATAGCAGGGGCAGTGAGCCTGCCAAATTTCGGACACAGCAGGATACTTTTTGGAGCGACAGGCAAGATCGGATCGCCGCTGCATACAATGCTATAAAGGAGGCATGTCTATGAAAACCAATCCCCCCGTTGTACATTGTATCTTTGCAGAGAATGCTCCCTCACTCTCGACATTGGTGCAGTCCAGCTTTCGGCTCTATCTCAAGCATACGCTGACCACACAGGACACGATCTGCCCCGGTGCTGCTCCCTTTGATTCGGTGAACAAAGATGTTCCTTGAGTCTTGCATGCAGTATCATACGGCACTATACATCCGTCTCTCTAAAGAGGACGCACATGATGGACCTTCTGAAAGTGTCCAGAACCAGTTGGCTCTCCTACAGGATTTTGCAAGACAACATGGACTTTCCGTATACGATACTTACATCGACGATGGCTGGAGCGGCACGCGATTTGACCGCCCCAGCTTCCAGCGCATGATTCAGGATATCGAAGCCAAAAAGATCAATCTGGTCATCACCAAGGATCTGTCCCGATTGGGGCGCGATTACATCATGACGGGATACTATATGGAGCGATATTTTCCCGAACACCATGTACGCTACTTTTCTGTGCTTGATGGCATCGACACTGGCACAGATACTGCCGCAAATGAGCTCACTCCATTTTGTGCGATCCTGAGCGATCTTTACGCCAAGGATATCTCCAAAAAGATCCGGAGCGTCAAGCGTGACAAACAGCGCAAAGGACAGTTTATCGGCGGCAAAGCGGTCTATGGCTACCAGCTGCACCCCACAGAGAAAAATAAAATCATCATAGATGAATCCGCCGCCCCCGTAGTACGCCAGATTTTTTCCCTTGCCCTTTCGGGCATGAGCAGCCGCCAGATCGCCATGCATCTCAATACGCTAGGCATCCCGTCCCCCGCGGTCTATGCCCACCTGCCCATTTCCGGCAAGAGCCCCTATTCCGGACAATGGAGCAGTGGAGGGATCGCAGAAATGCTGCAAAATGAGACCTATATTGGAAACATGGTTCAGGGGCGGCGCGTCAAACTCAGCTATAAGTCCAGAAAATGTTTGCATCAGCCCAAGGAGAAATGGATCATCGTGCAGGGCACGCATGATCCCATTATTGATCAAAACACTTTTTCCAAGGTACAGCAACTTCTTGAAAGCCGCCGCCATACACGCAGGCGCACCTATGATTTTCCCCTGAAGGGCAGGATCTTCTGCCACGAATGCGGCTATCCACTTGGGGTCGTGAACCGGAAAAATGCAGCCGGTCAGGACGTTCTGTATTTGATCTGCCGCACCTACCAACGCTTCACCAAAGCGAGCCGATGTACCTGCCACTCCATCAAGGAGCAAACCGTCCAAACGATGGTCTTTGATCAGCTGCAAGCACTCTGCAAGCCATATCTCACACGCTCTGCCCTGCTCCCCATTGCCCGATCCGTACTTCAAGCACAGAGCTCCAAGGACGCAGGCTGCACCCTGCAAGTCCAACTGGATGCCCTCGAAACACAGCTGGAGCAGCTGTATCAGGATAAGCTCAGCGGTCTGCTTTCCGAGCCTGACTTCAGGCATCTCTATACACGGCTTTGTGAAAAGCGAAGCCGCCTATGTGCACAACTTGAGCAGCGCAAAGCCGAAACCCAAGCTGATCCCGATGCGCTTGCCGAAACACTGACACAGCGATTTATGGATACCGCGCACGAAAACCTTGCCTTGCTCACCGATCTGATCGAGCGAGTGGAACTGACCGCCGACAAACAAATCCTGATCTTCTTTCGTTTCTCTGACCCTACCCCATCTCTACAGACCACGCCCGATCAAGCGGCATCTTCTTTTCACCCCGATCACTTACAATAACAGCGGTACGAGATCTCGCGCATTGAAAAAAAAGCCCTGCAAAAGCTCGCAGATGCACTCGATAAACCTTGACAGTGCCCTTGATCCGGCGGTATGATGAACAAAACGATCAAATAAGGATGATTTTTTATGGAACGCATGAAATTTTGCCAGAGCTGCCGTATGCCGCTGTCGACCTATGTTTACGGAACCGAAGGGGATGGCAGTAAAAATGAGGACTATTGTATCCACTGCTATGCAAATGGTGCTTTCACACGCGATTGCAGCATGGAGGAAATGATCGTGCAATGTGTCCCCCTCTTTGCCGACTCCAATCCGGATATGAGCACGGAGGAGGCAAGCGATCTTCTGCACGAACTGTTTCCAAGCCTCAAGCGGTGGAAGGAAAAATAAAAAACAGATCTTTGTTCCCATTCTTGTTCTGCTCCCATACGGCACAGCATAGGATATCGTATGAGATACAGACAGACCAGGCAACAAAAAACACCCTATCTTATCTTTCGATAAAATAGGGTGTTTGCTTACTGCATGAGCAGTCTGGTCAAGATCATGACCTTATCCAGATCACCTTCGATCTTTACCTTTCCGCTGTGATATGCTTCCTGCATATCCAGCTTCCCAGTCAAAATATGGCTGCAATTTGTCATTGTCATGTACAGGATCGCATCATGGTCGATGTATTCATAGGGCATGACTGATAAACAGCCATTCAAGACCTCGATATAGAATACACCGCCGATCTTTCCGGTCAAGTTCACTTGAATCGCAAACAAGCGTCCCTGCTCGGAACCAAAATCCTTGTCTTTCAGTTTCTGATAAACCTTTGTGGTCAACTGCTCCAATGTCATGGAATCCTGCCCCCTTAACGTTGTCGGTTCGATTACAATTTTACTATAATCCTATTATTGCGCAAAATAGAAAAAAGGGCAAGTCTTTTTCTGTCGGTATATTCAGGTTTTCTTGACAAACTTTCGTTTGCAATGGGGGCAGGTGATCTCGATTTTACCGCGACCGCGCGGCACACGCAGGGTTTTTGAACAGGATGGGCAACGGAAATAACGGTGTGCCGTATCCTGCATCTGCATCTTTCTGCCAGCCATCTTCCGCTGGAATGGCATGAACCATGCCAAAAACCATTGGTTTTCCGAAGCACGTTTGTAGGTATTTCGAGAAAACATGCGGAAATATACAAGGATCAAGAGTGCAAGGATCAGCCAGGAAATCAGCACCCAGCGTGTAAAAATCCATGGAATAAACAGCACACCTGCTGCAAGCATTAAAAACTGATTGAGTGAATCATTCCCATAGCGTCCATACATCAAACGACGTAAGAAATCAAACATAGAAAAAGCCACCTTAAATTTAGATTACTTTTATTATACGCGTGATTTGTCATCCATTCAATGTACCTGCATGAAAATTCACAAACTGGTCAAATATTATTTGCTTTCTGTCGTACTTTCGCGGCTTTGCCCTGCATTTTCTTTGGGCAGTCCATAAAATCGTTTGCATCTCATCCGCTCCTCTGTTATACTGATTCCATCTGAAAATCTGAAAAATGAGGTGTTTTCAATGGAACTGCAATTGACAGATGACTTCGATATACACAAAATCGCGCAGAGCGGGCAATGCTTTCGCTGGTATCCCCTCGCAGACGACCAATGCCGTATTTTTGCAGGCGATCGCACGATCCTGCTCTCTCAGCCATCCCCCAACCGGCTGCATATCAGCTGTACCGAAACTGAGTTCGCGGATTTCTGGCATACTTATTTTGACTTTCCACTGAACTATGCACAAATGCGCGAAAAGATCCTGCCCTCTGATACATACTTGAAACAAGCGGCACAATATGGCTGCGGAATCCGTATCCTACAGCAAGCCCCTTGGGAAATGCTCATCACCTTTATCCTGTCCCAGCGGAAATCCATCCCAGCCATCCAGAAATCGGTGGAAGCCCTGTGCACGGCTGCCGGTTCGCCCATCGACATTGCGGAAGATGGAAAGACGCTGTATGGGTTCCCCAGCCCCGCGCAGCTTGCCGCGCTGGATACAGACACCCTTGCCGCCTGTGGACTAGGCTACCGTCTGCCCTATATCCAAAAGGCTGCGCAGACCGTTGCACAAGACCCTGCTGCATTTTCTGCTCTTGCCCAACAGTCCGATGCGGAACTTTTCCAGTCCCTGCTCGCCTTTCACGGGGTCGGCGCAAAAATTGCGCACTGTGTCATGCTCTTTGGCTTTCATCGTCTGGATGCCTTTCCAAAGGATGTCTGGATCAATCGCGTACTGGATGCCCATTATCCAAATGGCTATCCCTTTGAACAATACGCACCGTTCAACGGCATCATGCAGCAGTATCTCTTTTTCTTTGGACGCGCGACCCATAGCGCATCCATATAGAAAAGGCATCGTCACCACAATACTTTTTATTTTTCCCGTCAAAGCATACCCAATTGCTCTGTTGTTTCATAGAATGTTTTGGGGCCCCAAAACATTCTATCAGGAGGATATTACACACAATGGGTATTACAAATGTAAGCACCACCCTGAGCAAAGAGCAGATCGACCGCAACGGCTCTGTGCAGGTCACTCTATCTTTGGATGCAGCTCCCAATCTTACGGCAAACGATATCGTTCTCGTTCTGGATCACTCTGCTCGTATGGAGGGTGCTCCATTGGAGAACATGAAGCAGGGCGCACTCAACTTCGTCAACCAGCTTTCGCAAACAGCACCCTCTATCCAAAACAAGATTGGACTGGTCAGCTTCAGCAGCCTTGCATCTGCCCTTGTTCCGCTGGGCGGTACGCGCGATGCGCTGGAAAAGGCAATCACAGGACTTACTGCACAGGGAGAAAGCAATCATGCCGATGCATTCACCAAAGCCTTAAAGCTCTTTAATCCCAATAACAAGCGCAATCAAGTCATTGTTCTATTCACCAATCTGGATGCCACCTTTGGTGCGTCCGCAACGCCACTGGCACAGTCTGCGAAAAAATCCGGCATCACAATTTACTGTCTTGGGCTGGGCAATCTGGAAAGCCCGAACATCGACACGATCACAGGCTGGGCAAGTATCCCCACCAGTACGCATGTACTCACCACCCCAAATCCTGAAACGCTGCAAAGCTATTTTGTAAAGATCGCTGACAACCTCCTACATGCAGGTGCGGCAAATGTTGAGATTACAGGTATCTTGAACCCTGACTTCATTCTCACTCGCATACAGGAACCCCTCACCGGTACTGCTCTGATGCTCAGTCCGAAGGAGCTGCTCTGGACGATTGATACCTTGGCTGAGAACGCCGAAGAAACGGCTGTATTGCAATTCTTGGTTCAGTATATCGGTCAATCTTCCGGCAAACAGAAGCTTTTCAATGCTCTCACCTATACCGATGCAGAACAGAAACCTGTAACCATTGCTGCCCCCGAAATTCTGGTAACCCCTCAGGAGACCACGACCACGCCTACACCCACGATCACACTGCCGGAGCCATGTCCGACCCCGATCTCAGTGACCGTTGACTCGTGCACGGACTCCATGCTTTTTGATCTTGGCGATGTTTCGCTGAGTTCTCTTGGACGTATCCTGCAATTCGATGTGACGATCCCCAATGTATGTCCACAGCGGCGCGTTGCGCTTGCCATTATTCTAACAGAGAATGATGAAATGGGTGTTCCGCAGCCACGCGGTATGAAAACGGTAACAATTCCGGCGCAGGATGGTACCAGCTGCAACGACATCGTTGTGCGCTGTATCAAATTCGTCGTACCCGAAAACGCGAATGCCGAAGGTGTCACCACACTTTGCCAGCCGCGCGATTTTCAGGTTCAGCTGATCGCGCACTATATCGACACTGACTTTGTCTGCTGTCCCGATCCCCCAGAAACACAGCCTACGCCTTCCGATTCTACAGCATCCACAACACGCTAAAAACCAAGAGTCCCTGCCGCCTTGTGGCGGCAGGGACTCTGCTTTTGCATGCATCGCAATGAATCTTTGCTTATTTCAAAAATCTACATTCACCGAAGGAAGAATCCACATGATAATCCGGTGCCGGTGTCTTGGGATCTACCCAAGAGATCCACTCCATAACAGGATCTTTCTCTCCCTGCTTGGGCGCAGAAAACTCCGCTCTGTAAACACCTGTGCGCATTACATTGTTCTGAATCAGCTCCAATGCTTCCAGACTCTTGAGTGGGATCTTGCCCTCTACCGTGTATCCGGTCTCCGTCTTGTTGCCCTTTGTCTCCAAGCCCTCCAGCTTCCACTTACTGTCAAACTTGCGATAGTATTCGATGGAATAATCATGTACGCGTCCACTCGGATCGACCTCGATCGCATAATACTTGGGCATACCCTTCGGGGTCGGCTTATCTACACTGCCGCCTGCAAAGAACAGCTCCACGCGATCTTCTGCGTCTACGGTGCTTTCATCTGGCTTCCACTCCTTCTCGACCAATACCTGTGCGTCAGTCACTTCAAAGCCAAAATAAAAATCAGTGCTGTCATGGTATGCCTTGAATACAGTGAGCGGTGCTTCCTTGGCATCCCAAGGGAAATGGAAATCACCGGACAAGGCAGCAACCGTGCTCCAAACCTTTTCATCCAGCTTTCCATCCACAGCCGCCTTGTCTGCGCGCTTTACGATGTCATAATGAGGGGTCGCCGCCTGATTGCATACAGCCGTACCAGCATCCACTGCGCCTGCCGCGCCAAATCCAACCAGACCAACAGCGAAAATACCAGTTGCCACTCCGCTCAATAAACGATACGACTTTTTCATAACTTTCTTTTCCTCCTGTATGTTGTTCTTGTTGTCCATCTTTTTCAGGTGGATCCTGTTTTTATCATAGCACGATGCGACTGTCATTGCAACATCTGTTCCAATCAGAGGACAAAATCCAAGGCACATGTCCTCGGATTTTAAAAATTTTAAGTCACTTTGCTCCACACGAAAACTGCAAAAAGGCTTTTTTGACAGTCTGAATACCAGTGTTAGACACTGGTATGTTTCGTTTTCTCTTTTAAAAATTTCTTACAGTATTCAAACAGTTTTTTTCTGGTTACGATGCCGATAAACATATTTCGGTCATCAATCACCGGTACAAAATTTTGATTGGATGCATGTGTCAGCAGATCTATGACCTGTGCATTGGCGGCAACGGCTTTGTTGTCACAACGGCGCGGCAGATCACACATTTGCAGGGAAGCCGTCTTTTTCTTTCCGATGATCTCCCCACAGGTACACATCATCCAAAGAAAATCCCCCTCTGTTACCGTACCGATATATTCTCCTTCACGCGAGATAAGAGGAATTGCATGGTATCCGCTCTCGTGTAATTTATCCAGTCCCTCTTTCAGTCCCATATCCTCATATAGATAGCACACTTCGCTTTTGTGGGTCAGGAAAAACATAATATTCATGAAAACACATCCTTAAATCATCACAATCAAACGCTCTTGTGTTATTCTTATTTTAACAAAATCAGGGATCGGATTCAAGGATTCCTAAAACAGTTTGCACAATATTTACAATTATTCTGAGTTGATTTATGGCATTTCATGTTGTAGTTTTTGTAAAATCCTGGTGATCAAGGAAACGCGCTGGAACGGCGTGATAAAGTACCAGCCCGAGGTATAAGGCACCATCTTTTTCGCCAGCTGTACAGACAATTCAATAGCGAGTGTCTCTGCTTCCGCGCGATCCAGTCCCTCATACCGGTCGATGACCGACTGAGAAATCTCAATGCCTGCGATCTCATTGCTCATAAACAATGCATTGCGATGACTCACGATCGGGATCACACCGCCCAGAAGATCACTTTTGAGTTCTTCATGTGCCTGCATCAAGTTTTCAAATGCGCGTGTCGTAAAGACCGGCTGTGTCAGAAAGGCTGTAATGCCCTGTTCCTCCTTGCGTTTGGCTTTTTGCAGCTCCACCCCAAAATTGGGCGCATTGACATTGAGCGCACCATATATGCGAAACGGTGCCGTGATCCCCTGCTCTCCCAAAGTGCGGATATATCCGGCGAGCACAGCAGAGTTGAATGAGAATACACCTTTGACCTCATCGCGTTCCGCTGTTGGAATTGGATCACCCGTGACCGTCAGGACATTATGTACCCCCTCTGCGGAGAGCCCCAACAGCAATGCTTTGGTCGCATTGATATTGCGGTCACGGCAGGTCATGTGTGGAATGGGATCGATGCCCAATTCACGGTGCAGCTTTGCTGCGAGCATAGAGCTGTCCATCGAAGCACGCGCAACCGGACAGTCTGCGATCGTGATCGCATCGACACCAGCCGCCTGCAAGGTACGCGCACCAGCCATAAACTGATCGAGATGGGCATGTGCCGGTGGGTCGAGTTCGACTGCAATGATACGCTTTCCGGCACGCAGTTTGCTGGAGATTCGGTTGCGCACATTGCGCGGAACTGGTACGCTGCGGTCAACCGCTCCGATCGGCTGCACCTCTGCCTCCGGCAAGATCTCCGATATCAGGCGGATATGCTCCGGCGTTGTACCACAGCAGCCGCCAATGATCTGAACTCCGGTAGACAGAATCTCTCCCATGCGCTTTGCAAAGTAATCCGGCCGTGTTTCAAAGAAAGTTCGTCCATTCACAATGGTCGGATATCCTGCATTGGGCATGATGCTCCAGAGGATTGGATCTGCCTGCCCGCGTGGGACTCCAAACAGATCCGCATTCCGCTTGATCTGCGTCAGCAGATGACTCGGCCCTGAAACGCAGTTGAGCCCTGCCGCATCAATCAAATGGCATGCGGTCACACGCTCTAGCAGTGGACGGATCGGCAGACCCGTTCGAGTAAAGCCATCAGGCAAAACAGCAAAGGAGGTGATGATAAAAGCCTCCGGACATCTCGCCTTGATATATGCCGTCAGACCATAGAGATCGCCATCATCATAAAAGGTTTCAAACAGGAAGTTCTTTGCACCCAGTTCCAGAAAAACATCTACGATCTGCTCATATTCTCCATTTGCATCTGGAATCGGGCCGATATCTGCAAAGACAAACGCACGATATCGTTCAGCCTCCTGTTCTGCGATTTTCCAGCCGCGCACGATCACCTCGCGCACGCGATCGAACCCACACTCCAATGCATGTGTATTGGCTGCAAATGTGTTGCTCTTGATCGCTCGCGCACCACAGTTCAAATAAGCACGATGCACCTCTGCCACACGCTCGGGCGCAGTGCAGTTTGCAAACTCACACTTTCCGACCTCGTCTGCGAACACACTCTGAAAATATGTTCCCATTGCACCGTCAAATAAAAGGGTCTTATGCTTCAAGTAGTCTCTTAGTTCCATTTTCCTTTACCCCAATACTTCCTTACAGATATCCACTGATTCTCTGGCATCCCGCGCATAAAAATCCGCGCCCATTTTTTGGGCATACTCCGGTGTCAGTACCGCACCGCCCACCCAGATTTTGCACGGATGTCCGCTTTTCCGCAGGGCACGGATGGTTTCCTCCATGCTGGCCAGCGTTGTTGTCATCAGTGCCGACAGCCCAATGAGGTGTACATCCTCACGGATCGCTGCCTGTACGACCGTCTCTACCGGCACATCCCGTCCCAAGTCGATCACACGATATCCATAGTTCTCTACAATGGTTTTTACGATATTCTTTCCAATGTCGTGAATGTCTCCCTTGACCGTCGCCACGATGACCGTTCCCTTGCTGACCGTTGCAGAACCTTTCTTTGCCATCTCTGTGCGAATGATCTCGAAAGCCTCCTGTGCTGCGCCTGCGGAATTGATGAGCTGCGGCAGGAAGATCTCACCGCGCTCAAAGCGGCCGCCCACCACGTCGAGTGCCGGGATCAGGAGTTCATTGACGATCTCAAGTTCGGGCTTGCCCTGCGCCAGCAGCTGCACCGTGAGCCGCCGTGCCTCATCCTTGAGCCCCTTTTCCACGGCATGCGCAAGCGACGTCTGTTTGCTGTCATTCTCCACCGGCTGTACCGCCGCCTGCGGTGTTTCCTGCATACAGGCGGCAATATACGCTTCTGCATTCCGGTCGCGGTTATACAGCACATTGAACGCACGAATGGTATCCATGATTGCCGCTGTATTGGGGTTTACAATGGGCAGATCTAAGCCGGACGCCATTGCCAGTGTCAAAAAGCTGGTTGTAATCAGGGTTCGATTGGGCAAGCCAAACGAAATATTGGACACACCCAGCGTACAGTGCAGCCCCAGACGGTCGCGCACCATTTCCATCGCACGCAGAGTCTCTAAGGCTTTATCCTGCTCCGCCGATATGGTCAGGGTCAGGCAGTCGATGAATACATCCTCTTTCGGGATACCATAGGACAATGCTGCCTGTAGGATACGCTCTGCAATGGCAAAGCGTTCCTCCGCAGTCGCCGGAATGCCATTCTGATCCATCGCGAGTCCAATGACCGCCGCGCCATATTTTTTGACCAGTGGAAGGACGCGTGCCAGCACCTCCGGCTCCCCATTGACTGAGTTTACAATGGGCTTTCCATTGACCACACGCAAGCCGGCTGCCAGCGCATCCGAATTGGATGAGTCGATCTGCAATGGCAGGTCGGTCACCGACTGGATCGCCTTGATGACACGCACCATCATTTCCGGTTCATCCACATCGGGCAAACCGACATTCACATCGAGGATATGTGCCCCTGCCTCAGCCTGCTCGACCGCCTGCGCCAACACATAGTCAAGATCACCCTCTCGGAGTGCCTGCTGGAACCGCTTCTTTCCGGTCGGATTGATGCGTTCTCCCACCACGCGCACGCCATCGACCACCACGGTTTCGGTGGGCGTACATACCACCGTGCGCCGTGCGATCTCCCGCTCGGGCGCGGTCTGCCCCTCTGTCCGTTCGATCAGCTTTGTAATAAAGTCCGGACGTGTGCCGCAGCAGCCGCCCAGATAACACGCACCAAGAGGCACAAATTTCGCCATATCTGCCGCAAACCGGTCAGGTGTAATGCTGTATGCGCCGGTTTCCGGATCAGGCAAACCGGCATTCGCCTTGACGATGAGCGGCAGGGTGGTGAGTTCGCTCATTCTTTTTACGATCGGATACAACTCCTCCGGTCCCAGCGAACAGTTGACCCCCAGCGCATCCACACCCAAGCCTTCCAGCACGGCACACATTGCATCCACCGAGCAGCCTGTAAAGGTTCGGTGATTGGGCTCAAAGGTCATGGTCACAAATACCGGCTTTGTACTGTTTTCCTTCGCCGCCAGCACGGCTGCCTTGACCTCATACAGATCGGTCATGGTCTCAAATACAATGAGATCCGCTTCCTGTCCTGCTTCTATGACTTCCCGAAAGATATCATACGCTTCCTCAAATGCCAATGTGCCGTATGGCTCCAAAAGCTGCCCGATCGGTCCGATATCGAGTGCCACACGCGGACACGCCGCATTCGGATGGTCGGCACAGAACGACTCCACGGCACGCTTTGCGCAGGCTACGCCTGCCGCAACCGTTTCTGTGACTGTCAGACCCTCATGCGCCAGCTTCTCGCGGTTTGCACCAAAAGTATTCGTATATAAAATTTGTGCACCTGCGTCCAGATAGGCGCGATGTATCTCTGTAATGAGCGCAGGGTTCGCTTGGTTCAAGCCCTCTGGTGCGCGTCCGGTCTCCAACCCTGCACTTTGCAGCATGGTTCCCATCGCACCATCTAAATACCATAATTTCTTATTCTCTCCCACAGGTTTTTCCAGCCTTTCGAAATGCGCAGGTTTCAAACATCGAACAGTAGGCACAGCCCCGAAAACGCTTGGTTTGCGGCGTGTCTGCAATGCCAATGAGTGCCGTTACGGACTTGCGCGGCGTTAAAATATGTGTACTGGTCACAGTAAGACCAATTTTACGCGGTGCATCCACCGTCTGAATAAATTCATGCTGCAGCTCGATCGACAGATCGCCATATCCCGGACTGAAGCGATCGGTCAAATGGACATCCGCACCGATCCCTGTTTTGATTTCCTGCTCTGCCAGATCGCATACCGCTTCGATCGCCGCCGAACCGCAGCAGTCCAGCACGATCGCGCGGGACAGATCACGCACCTCGGCGCGGCGGATGGCAAGTTCCAACCCATTTCCCAGTGTTGCCGCAAGAAAAACGACCCGCTCGCAGGCGGTCAGCATCGCCCGGATATCCTGTCCGGCAAAGGCAATATGTGGCGTTTCCGTTTGCCGCTCGATCGGAAAAATGCGATAGGTATAGCGCGGCTGCACCACACGCAGCGTCTCCGCAATGCAGCCGTCGATCATCGCATCGACCTCCGGTGGGATCTCACTGCCCGTCCACCGCAGATATTGCAGAACTTCTTTCCGGTTAAATCCACTTAGTTTCAGATCCATCTGGTTTCCTCACACAAGAACTTTGCCCTTGCGTCTCTTTCAATCGATTTCAAAAAAGCGTTTTCCATTTTCCATGGTGATGCGTGCCGCTTCTTCTGGTGTGATGCCCTTGATTTCTGCGATCGTCTCCGCCATACGGTATACATACAGCGAAGAATTTCGCTTGCCGCGATAGGGTTCGGGTGCCATATAGGGTGCATCCGTTTCGATCATCAGGCGATCCATCGGGATCACCTCGACCGCCTCTCTCGCCTTCCTGCTGTTCTTAAAGGTGATGACACCGGTAAAGGAGATCATACACCCCAGCTCCAGCAGCTGTTTTGCAAACTCCGCCGAGCCGGAATAGCAATGGAACACACATTTCACATCAGGATACTGCTCCACGATGGTCAGGCTGTCCAGATGTGCCTCACGGTCGTGAATGATGACCGGAAGACCGAGACGCTTCGCCATGCGCATCTGCATACGAAATACCTCCTGCTGGCGTTTGCGCGCGGCAGGTTCCTTGCACCAATAGTAATCCAGTCCGATCTCACCAATTGCCTTCACGCGCGGATCCTTTGCCATTGCCTCGATTTCAGACAGATGATCTGCAAGCTGCTCATCGGTCAAGCCCTCTATATTCTCAGGGTGATATCCCACCGCCGCATACATCCATGGATACCGATTTGCATAGCTGACCGCCTTGCGGCTCGTCTCCAAATCACAGCCCGGATTCAGGATCAGTTCCACCCCCTGCTCCGGCATACCCGAAAGAAGCGTGTCTCGATCCGCATCAAATTGTTCCGCATCATAATGTGCATGTGTATCAAATACCGTTAACAAGCTTTTCCTCCCGTTCAAACACTTCAAGTCTTGATTGCTCTCTATGGGTCAAGAAAAGGGCGCAGGAATCTCCCTCGCGCCCTTTCCACATGATCCATCATTTCAGCAAGCTGTCCTCAGCACAGCTTTGCGCCAGCCGGTACGGCGTCATCCAGCATCACCAGATGCAGTTCCTCGCCACCGTCTGCAAGTTCTCTGACAGCAGACAGGATCATACCGTTGGACTCCTGCCCCATCATCTTACGCGGCGGCAGATTGGTGCAGGCAACCAGTGTCTTGCCGACCAGATCCTCTGCCTGATAGTGCTTTGCAATGCCTGACAGGATCTGACGGGTGGTCTCTGTGCCGTCGTTCAGCTGGAACTTCAGCAGCTTTTCGCTCTTGGGCACATTCTCACAAGCCAGAACCTTGCACACGGTCATTTCCACCTTGGCAAATTCATCGATCGTGATGCAGCCCTCCGGGATCTCGACCTTCTTTGCCTTCTTCTCTTCCTTCTTGGCTGCCTTTTCCTGCTTCTTCTCGCTCTTTGCCGGCTTTTCTTGTGCGCCGATGATCTCTTCCATCTTCTTTGCGATATCAATTCTGCCAAACAGGATCTCAGCCTGTCCAACCGTTCCGCCGACCGGCATACCGCCAAAGGAAGACAGGGACGCAATACCGGTATCTTCTACGCCCAGCTGGCGGAAGATCTTATCTGCGGTCTCCGGCAGATACGGCTTCAGCATGGTTGCGGCAAAACGGATGGACTCGAGCAGATTGTACAGCACGGTACCCAGACGCGCCTGCTTGCTTTCATCCTTTGCCAGTGCCCACGGCATGGTCTCATCGATATACTTATTGGAGCGGCGCAGCAGCGCAAAGATCTCGTCGATGGCATCTGCCACATGCAGCCCGTCCATCTTTGCCTCTACGCGTGCCGGCAGTGCCAATGCCATTGCCTTCAGTTCTTCATCGACCGGTTCGGCTTCGCACGGCTCCATGATCTTGCCCTCAAAGTATTTGTGATCCATTGCAATGGTGCGGTTGACCAGATTGCCGAGCACATTTGCAAGTTCTGCATTGATGTGCTCCATCATCATCTCATAGGTCAGGACACCGTCATTTGCAAACGGGATCTCATGCAGGACGTAGTAGCGCACGGCATCCACGCCAAAATGCTTCACGAGATCATCTGCATAGATCACATTGCCTGCGGATTTGGACATCTTGCCGTCACCCACCAAAAGCCACGGATGACCAAATACCTGCTTGGGCAGCTCCTCACCAAGTGCCATAAGGAAGATCGGCCAGTAAATGGTGTGGAAACGGATGATATCCTTTCCGATCAGGTGAACGTCTGCGGGCCAGAACTTCTTATAGTGTGCATCATGGTTGCCATCCGGATCATATCCACAGAACGTGATATAGTTTGTGAGTGCGTCCAGCCATACATACACGACATGTTTGTCATCAAATGTGACCGGAACACCCCAGTTGAAGGAGGTTCTGGAAACACAGAGGTCCTGAAGCCCCGGCTTCAGGAAATTATTTACCATTTCGTTTTTGCGAGATTCCGGCTGGATAAAGTCCGGATGACTTTCGATATGCGCCATGAGGCGATCGGCATACTTGCTCATACGGAAGAAGTATGCTTCTTCCTCGGCGTCTGCAACCGGTCTGCCGCAATCCGGACACTTCCCGTCCACGAGCTGGCTTTCTGTCCAGAAGGATTCGCAAGGTGTACAATACTTGCCCTTATAGGAACCCTTATAGATATCGCCCTGATCGTAGAGTTTTTTGAAGATCTTCTGCACCTTTTCCACATGCATGGGGTCTGTGGTGCGCACAAAACGATCATAGGTCGTATTCATCAGATCCCAGATGGTCTTGATCTGGTCTGCTACATTGTCTACATACTGCTGCGGCGTAACGCCTGCTGCTTCCGCCTTATCCTGGATCTTCTGACCATGCTCATCTGTACCGGTCTGGAAGTAAACCTCATAGCCAGTCATGCGCTTATAGCGTGCGATCGCATCCGCAAGAACGATCTCATATGTGTTGCCGATATGAGGCTTTGCCGAGGTATAAGCAATGGCTGTAGAGATGTAATATGGTTTTTTCTCCATCTTTTCTCATTCCTCCTGTACTTGTTCAATCTATCTTATATCATAACGGAATTTTGATATGTAATCAATATATTTTTATCCAAATACAGAAAAAATACCCGTCTGCTGCAAGATAAAGCAAAACGGGTATTGGGATTTATTGGATATTGTCTTCCTTTGGCGGAGAGGCATCTCCCTGCTCCACGGTTTGAAAGTAAATCAGGAACGCAGACAGGAGATAGCCCCAGTAAAAGAGCATACCAATGCCCATCGTCCAAACGCCGAACAGCTCCCAGCCGAGGAAACTCACCAGAAAGACGATCATGGCCTTCCAGTGTCCTCTGAGCGTGCGCACGGACTGTCTGGTCGCCTGCCATGCCCCAAGGTTCGGGTCACGCATCATGAGCGGATATGCCCCCAGATAGCAAAGTACGCGCGCCGTAAACGGGATGCTGATGATGGTATAAAGTCCCACCGCCTGACTGACCATCTGAAAAAAGAATTCCGGCTGCCCTGCCGCCTGTGGGTTCTGGCTCACCACCATATAAATATATGCCGTTGTAACGCCGAACGGAATGGAGAGCCAAAGCACCGTACGCACAAAGATGCAGATTCCCAGACGCATACTCCGCAAGTACAGGGAGATGCTGGTGAGCGTGTCAAACGCACACAGGATCGAAGCATTGCCCACCAGAAGCAGCTCACTCAGAAATGCCATCACACCATATAAGAGCGGCAGTACGAGGAGCAGGATGCTGCCCAGATACAAAACCATGGGCAGGAGCACCTTTCCTGTTGTGAGTAAATAATTGTTGACGAGGCTGGTCGTCAGCATAAGCGGAAGCATACAGACGAGTACCGCCCCCATGACCTGCATGAGATTACGCATCACACACTGTTTCGCAATCAGCTTGGCTCGTCTGCGCAGATTAGTTGATTCCAAATTTTACTTCTCCTTTTCTCAGGACGCTTGCCCTTCCGGATCGCTTGGCACATTCGGTGTCACCGTCTCCTGCTGTGGGGCAGCAGTGGGCTGCTCCGTCGTGCCGCCTGTGCCTGTGGCTGGATCGGCTGGTGTGCCGGTCTGCTCCTGAGTGCCACTGGTATGCTCCTGAGTGCCGCCGGTTGGCTCCTTTGGCTGTTCCGGTTCTGTGGCTGGTACCTTCTGATCCGGCCCAACCAGAACGACCTTGTCACGCTTGCGATAACTGGAATGGTTTGCGACCTCTTTTTTGGTCTCCCCATTTTCTGTTACATACTTATATGTAACCGTCTTATATCCTGTGGTCGCGGTCTGATCGACCTTTTTTGTGCCGGGCTTGAGGGAAGCATCCTTCTTTTCCACCGTTGTCGGGTCCAAGGTCTCCAGCACCTCAGTCTCCAGCTTCACTGTCTTATCGCTTGTCTTGGTACCGTAGATGGTGGTCTTCATCTCGCCGCCTTCCCGTACTGCCATGATCTTGATGGGGTAAGGGGTATTGTTTTTGAACTTGAAGTCCAAACTGCCATAGCTTACGGTCGCATCCTGACCAAGTGGGGTATATGCCACCGTCATGGAATGGTTGGTTCGCTCTGTCACCTGCAGATCGGCACGCAGGACTGCCATATACAGCGTAGAAGATGGCTGGCAGACACCGCCGCCCACATCATCGATCAGCTTGCCATTGGCGTATGCACCAGCCGACTTAAAGCCGCGCTCTGTGGTGCGCGGCCCCACGATCCCATTATAAGAAAATTCCTCTCCCGGATTGAGGATGGTCTCGTTCATATATTTTGCCGCCAGCGTTACATTGCTTGTGCGATCTCGATTGCCTGTATTCAGATTGGTAGAGGCCGTGCCAAGCACATCACGGAACAGTGCACGGTCGAGCACTTCCTTGGTCACAGCCGCCGGTGTCACACTGACCGGAATGGTATACTGCGGTGCGCTGCCGTCCCCAATGATGATCTGTGCCTGTGCCGCGTCCATGACGATACCATTCTGCTCAGGAATAATCGTTTTGCCGTCGGTCTTATCCACGATCGCATTGGCAGGCTGACGATCCACCTTCTGCTTGAGTTCTGCCACATTAAGCGGCTGCGGCTCAGTCAGTTCAGTTTTTACCTCATAGGTCGTAAAGTCCATTGTCTTGATCTTGTTGAGGATATCATCCTGTACTTTTTCACGATCAAAGCTGACCCCCGGCTTGGGCATAGTCAAAATGAGATCGGTTCCATTGAGTTCCCAAGTTTCCGGACTGGGCTCAGTGACCGCCTGTGCCGTAATGGCATCGAGTTCGGCTTTGAGGCTTTCCTGATCGAGCTTCATGACGAGCTTTGCTTCCTGCTCCTGAAACAATCCGCCAACCGCCTGAGACACGCGCTCCACCATGCCGCCCTTGTGTCCCACATCAAATGCCGCCTGCGCGCTTTCCAGCGGATCTACCCCGTCTGTCACCTCGCTGATCTTAAGATCATACTGCTTATCATAGATCTTGACAGGGATCATTCCATTCTCGACGAGCGGTCCGGCTTCCGCTTCGATCTTATTGGCTGCCTGTGCAAGGCTCAGACCACCCACATCCACCGTACCTGCTCGAACGCCGCGGAAAATGGTATTGGTCATATATGTATAGCCCAGCGCACTTCCGGCTCCGGCACAGCCCAAGACCAGCACGGTGCACAGTGCGATCAAACCTGCCTTGCCCCTTTTTTCCGGCTTCCTCTTCGGCGGCTTGGGATCCCCTGTCGATGCAGCCTTCTTCTGTCTGGCAGGCTTTGCCTCAGGCTGCGTCTTTTTTCTCGCGCCAGCAGCTGCTGAAGCCTGTGCCGCCTGTTGCTGCTGTGCATCCTGCCGGTTCGCCGGTCTCCACACCAGATCGCCGCTTGCATCCGTCATTGCACGGGTGCGGGGCTTGGGTGTGTCCTCCTGCTCCATCGCTGCGTATTCATTCAAAATATCGTCAACAGAGAGGTCCTTCTTCTGTCTATCCATTCTATTCATCTGTCCCCCATTCAAGTTTATATTGCATTGATGCAGATATTTTTATTGTATTCGATGTGCAGCACAATTACAACAGCACACCTGTATTCTCCACACAAATCGATTTCGACGGATTATACCATGCATTCTGTTCAAAAGGCTGCACGCGTCTGCCTGTGGCGGATGTCATACTTTCACACCCGAGCGGCGGCTCCATTGTTCATCTGATGGAGAGGGTGTATGGGATCCATAAAGGGCTTACTGAATCAGAAAATACCCCAATGGGGTATTTTCCAGTCAGACTGTGACCGACTTGTTCGGTCACGCCATAAACAGCCGTGCTTTCGGGAGCAAACCGCAAATATGGGGATCTCAAAAAAGGGATCTGCATGTGTATCCTCCCAAAAAAGGGACGCATGCGCATCCCCCAAAGTGTTTTTCCGCATTATACATTGAAGCGGAACAAAACAACGTCTCCGTCCTGCATGATGTATTCCTTGCCCTCGGAGCGAACCAGACCTTTTTCTCTTGCCGCCGGCAGGGATCCGCACTGCATGAGATCATCATAGGATACGACCTCTGCGCGAATAAACCCACGCTCAAAGTCGGTATGGATCTTTCCGGCAGCCTGCGGTGCTTTGGTACCCTTTTCGATGGTCCATGCGCGTACTTCCTGCTCGCCTGCGGTCAGATAACTCATAAGCCCCAGAAGATCATAGCATACGCGGATCAGGCGATCCAGTCCGGATTCCTCCAATCCCAGATCGGACAGGAACATTTCCTTTTCCTCCGGCTCCAGACTTGTGATGTCCTCCTCCAGCTTTGCGCAGATCGGAAGCACCATTGCCCCTTCTTCGTCCGCGATCTTCTGAACGGCACTGAGACGTGCATTTTCTGCCTTGTCGCCTGTAAAGCCAGCCTCATCCATATTTGCCGCATAGATAACCTTCTTTGCGGTCAGCAGATCGGACTCGCCCAGCACGCGGCGTACTTCGTCATCGTCTGTAAAGCCGGGGAAAGTGCGCGCAGTCTTGCCTTCCTCCAGATGCGCCTTGAGTTCCTCGAGGATCTGCACATCCGCAGCGAGCTTCTTATCTGCCTTTGCAGCCTTGCGCACGCGATCGAGGCGGCGATCGATATGCTCGATATCAGACAGCACCAGTTCCAGATTGATGGTCTCGATATCACGGGAAGGATCGACTGAACCATCTACATGTACGATATTTTCATTTTCAAAGCAGCGCACGACATGAACGATCGCATCGACCTCGCGGATATGGGACAGGAACTTATTGCCCAGACCCTCACCCTTGGATGCGCCGCGCACCAGACCTGCAATGTCTACGAACTCGACCACAGCAGGCGTCGTCTTTTTTGCATGATAGAGATCGGTCAGCGGCTGCAAACGATGATCCGGAACGGCAACCATGCCCACATTCGGGTCGATGGTACAGAACGGATAGTTCGCGCTCTCTGCGCCTGCGTTGGTAATGGCGTTAAATAGGGTCGATTTTCCGACATTCGGCAGACCCACAATGCCTAACTTCATAAATATCTTCCTCCGAAAACGATTTTCATCTAAAAGGATTATAGCAGGATTCGTTATAAAATGCAATGATATTCACGCAATGTACAAGGTTTTCCCACTTATGCAGCAGGAACGAACACCGTATAGCCTGTTTTCACCAGCAAAATGCCCAATACCACAAAAATCAGCACGCGAACGACCTTTGCGCCTCCCTTGAGTGCCATATGCGCGCCCACCTGATAACCGAGGACCGCACACAGCATGGCTGGGATGCCGACGGAAAACAGCACCTGCCCATGCAGGATATAGACCACAAGCGCGGAGATATTGGACGCAAAATTCACAACTTTCGCACTGCCCGATGCCAGCAGCATGGGAAAATGCAAAACCGAGCAGAACGCCAAAATCAGAAACGTTCCCGTACCCGGCCCGATGAGTCCATCATAGCCGCCGATCAAAAGCCCGATCAGGAAGGTCTGCACGGCTGCTCTGCCTGTGAAGCTGAAATCTTCCCGTTCATCGTCTGCCCCCAAGTCTCGACGCACCATCATAAAGACCGCAATGCATGGAAGCACCACGAGCAGCATGCGATTGAGCCACACCGCGGGGATAAAGAGCTGGATCTGTGCTCCGATGGGAGAGCCAATGAGCGCACCAGCCGCCGCGATCAAACTGACTTTCAAATGCACCTTGCCTGAGCGCAGGAAGCGCACAAGCGATGTCAACGTGCCAAAACCCGCTGCAAATTTATTGGTCGCCGCCGCGATATGCGGCGGCAGCACCATCATATAGGCAGGCAGGGAGATCAGCCCCCCACCGCCTGCGATCGAATCCACAACCGCACCCAAAAACACCAGCGGCAGAACCACCAGCAAAATCTGTCCATATTGTCCTGAAAATTCCATTCTGTCCCCCACATATCCTGATTCACCTAATTTGTCTGATCTGTTCAAACTGGATCGGTGCAGCAGAAGCATCCATGCACACCAGCTCCCACAGCATCTGTTCGGGCAGATCCTCACGCCCTCCGGTCACCTGACCGCCGCAGACGAGGTAATGGATCGCCTGCGCACTCACGCACACCGTCAGGGTATTGCCCACAGCCGCGGATACCACGCTTTTATGCACCTTGATTTGTTCAAAGCGTTCCCGCTCACCGCTCGCGATCTGCGTTTTGCACGTTTCTACAAACGGCTGCACAAGTCCCTGTGCACCATCCGTGAGCTTCTTATCCTCCCTGTCATTGATCGCCTGCATCCAGCACCGAACAGCCTGCTCCGCTGCCTGCCCGATCACTGCCGCCAGTCCGTTTGGCAATTCACCGACTTCCTCCGGCAGCATACAGGGTGTTTGAGAAGCTTCCAGTTCCTCCTGTGTTGGCTCATATGGCTGTGCAAAAATCGTGCGTGCACACATCTGCGTCGTCCGTTTGATGACCACAAAGAGGATGGCGGCGCACAGGAAAACAGCCGCTGCCAAAACCCATTCCATCTGCATTGTATCCTCCTTATACCTATACACAGAAAAGCGCGCGCCGGTAAGCGGCGCGCGCAAACTTCATTTATTTCAGCCTGACATCCGGCATCAGCCGCGATACACCTGCTTACGGATGGGCAGGACTTCCCAGCCCAGCTTTTCCATGACCTCGCAAACCTCCTTGGTTGCCTCACCGCTCCAGCCGTAGGAGCCGTATGGCAGACCAACGCGACCCTTTGGCTTGAGACCCTTCATGTAAGCCAGAAACGCCGCAACGGTCGGCATGAGCGTATTGTTCAGGGTAGACGCACCCACACAGATGGTATGCGCATCGACGATATCGCCCATCACAGCAGAATAATGCTCATCACGCAGGGAATGTACATGCACCTGCTTGCCCTCTGCCTCAAACTCTGCGCAGATCTTTCGGGTCATTTCCTCCGTGGAGCCCCACATGGAGTCATAGACCATAACTACCTTGTTCGGATCGGTCTCGTTCTTTGCCCATCTGAGGTATGCCGCGACCATCTCACCAATATACTTGCGCAGCATGACGCCGTGAGAGGGACAAATAAGCTCGATCTCCCATGCAGAAGCCGCTTCCAGCAGCTTACTGACCTGTACGCCAAACGGCAGAACGATGTTGCCATAGTAGTCGATCGCACGTTCAAACAGGCGTTCCTCGCCCAGTTCGTCATCATACAGTGCATCGGAACAGATATGCTGACCAAACGCATCATTGGAAAAGAGGATCTTTTCTTCCTGCAGATAAGTGAGCATGGAATCCGGCCAGTGTACCATTGGTGCCGGCATAAACGCAAAGGTATATGCACCCGTGTTTAGCGTCTCGCCAGCCTTGACCAGATGGCAGGCACCCTCCCAGCCATAATATGCCTTGAGACCCTTCTGTGCACCCGCGGTGCAGTAGATCTCAAGATTCGGGCAATGCTTGAGCAGTTCTGGAAAAGAACCGGAATGATCGGGCTCGATGTGATTCTGGATCAAGATATCCAGCGACTCGACCGGACAGATCTCCTCGATGTTCTGAAAAAATTCCTCTGTAAAAGCGGCCTTTACGTTATCGACCAGAATGTGCTTATCGCCGTCAATGATGAGATATGCATTGTAGGTTGCACCGAATGGTGTTGCATATCCATGAAAAATGCGAACCTCTGGATCACGCGCCCCCACCGCATAAATATTGTCACGAATTTTGATCGCAGACATAGATTCTCTCTCCTTTGTTCTCATTCTATTACAAACCGAGGATTATACTATCATATTTTCCGCTGCTTGTCAGTTGTATTTACAACATCTTGTTGCATAAATGAGAATATTTATTCTGCGTCTTTCCCACAGCACTTCTTATATTTGAGACCGCTTCCGCACGGGCATGGATCGTTTCTGCCGACCTTTTCCACACGCACCGGCTCCTGCCTGATCTCGCTTCCGTCATCTGCACCGATGGCACTCGTCTCATGTGCGACCTGCTCGCGCTTGGGCTCCTCCTGACGGTGTACCTGTGCAAGGAAGATCATACGGACAGTATCCTCACGAATGGAGTCTACCATCGCGTCAAACATATCGAATCCCTCACGCTTGTATTCGATAACCGGGTCATGCTGACCGTATGCGCGCAAGCCAATGCCGTTTCGCAGTTCTGTCATGGCGTCGATGTGCTCCATCCACTTGGAGTCTACGTTACGCAGCAGGATCACGCGTTCCAACTCTCGCATCACGCTGGAGCCGACCGTCTCCTCCTTCTCCTTGTAGACCTTGTGTGCCTGATCCTTGAGTTCATTCATCAGACCTTCCGGCTGGAGATCATCCAATTCCTCATCGGTAAATACGCAGTCGTCCTGCTGCAGGAAGATCCCCATGAAGTGCTGACGCACCTCTTGGATCATATCCTGTGTCAAGATGCGATGCTCACCGATCACCGAATGTACCGTGTTCTCGATCGTTGTATCGATCATGGAAAGGATATTGCTGCTGACATCCTCGCCAGACAATACTTTGAGACGCTGGCTGTAGATGGTTTCACGCTGGGTATTCATAACATCGTCATACTCAAGGACATGCTTACGCACACCAAAGTTGCGACCCTCGATCTTCTTCTGCGCATTCTCGATCGCACCAGACAGGATCTTCTGATCGATCGGCTCATCATCCGGAATGCCAAGGCTTTCCATCATGCGCTGGATGCGCTCAGAACCAAACAGGCGCATGAGATCGTCTTCCATGGAGATATAGAACGAAGACTCTCCGGGGTCACCCTGACGACCGGAACGACCGCGCAGCTGGTTGTCGATACGGCGGGACTCGTGACGTTCAGTACCCAGGATATAAAGGCCGCCTGCCGCGCGAACGATCTCAGCATCCTTTTTGACCTGCTCGCCATACTCCTTCAGCAGCTCATTATAACGTGTGCGTGCTGCCACGATCTGCTCATCATCGGTATCCGCATAGCCGGATGCCTCAACGATCAGTTCCTCGGAATAGCCTTCCTTGCGCATGGTTGCGATCGCCATCTGCTCATCGTTGCCGCCCAGCTTGATATCCGTACCACGGCCAGCCATATTGGTCGCGATGGTGACTGCGTAGGGCTTGCCTGCCTGTGCGACGATTTCTGCTTCCTGCTCATGATACTTTGCATTGAGCACGGTATGCTTGATGCCGCGCTTTTTGAGCATTGCGGACAGTTCCTCGGATTTTTCGATCGATACCGTACCAACCAAGATCGGCTGACCCTTTTCATGGCACTCCTCGATGCGGCGAATGGTTGCCATCATCTTGCCGCGCTCATTCTTATAAACCGCATCCGGATTGTCCTTACGCATGACCGGTCGGTTGGTCGGAACCTCGATGACGTCCAGCTTGTAGATGGAGCGGAACTCCTCCTCCTCGGTCAGTGCCGTACCGGTCATACCAGACAGCTTGCCGTACAGACGGAAGAAGTTCTGGAAGGTAATGGTCGCAAGGGTCTTGGACTCGTTCTGTACCTTAACGCCTTCCTTTGCCTCGATCGCCTGATGCAGCCCTTCATTGTAGCGGCGTCCAAACATCAGTCGTCCGGTAAATTCGTCAACAATAACGATCTGTCCGTCGCGTACCACATAGTCTACATCGCGCTGCATGACGCCGCGCGCCTTGATCGCCTGATTGATATGGTGCATGAGGGTGGTGTTTTCCGGATCGGACAGGTTATCTACATGGAAATATTCCTCAGCACGCTGCTGTCCCTTTGGCGTCAGGGTCGCGGTGCGCGCCTTTTCATCGACGATATAATCTGCATCAATATCGTCCTGCTCCTCCTTTGCGTCCACTTCCTTGACGCGCAGTGCGGACAGGGTCTTTACAAAGCGGTCAGCCAGCTGATACAGTGCAGTCGACTCCTCGCCCTGACCGGAAATGATCAGTGGTGTACGCGCTTCGTCGATCAGGATGGAGTCCACCTCATCGACGATGGCGAATGCATGACCGCGCTGAACACGCTGGTTCATATAGATCGCCATGTTATCACGCAGATAGTCAAAACCGAACTCGTTGTTGGTACCATATGTGATATCCGCCTGATACATCGCCTGACGCGCCTGCGGCGGTACTGCATGGATGACAAGACCGGTGGACAGACCAAGGTAGCGATATACCTTACCCATCCACTCTGAGTCACGCTTTGCCAGATAATCGTTTACAGTTACAACGTGTACGCCCTTGCCCGTCAGTGCGTTGAGGTAGGCTGGCAGGGTTGCCATCAGGGTCTTACCTTCACCTGTTCTCATTTCCGCGATACGTCCCTGATGCAGCACGATACCGCCAATGATCTGCACGCGATAATGGCGCATGCCCAGCACGCGGTCTGCCGCCTCACGCATGGTTGCAAACGCTTCGGGCAGCAGCTTGTCGAGACTTTCCCCGTTGTGGTATCTCTCCTTAAACTCCGCGGTCTTGCCGCGCAGCTGCTCATCCGAAAGCGCACGGTACTCATCCTCGAGCGCCATGACCTTATCCGCAATGGGATAGATCTTTTTCAGCTCATGGCTTGAGTGGGTACCGAAAATTTTTTCAAGTAATCCTGCCATAGTTCAAAAGCCTTCCTTTATTCCTTGCCGCACACGCGCGGCGTGATAATCAATTACACATGCCACTGTTTATTATACCATAAAAACCTGCCGTCTGAAAAGTCACAGCTTCCTATTTTATCTCTGTTTCCCACAGAAAAAAGCAGCACAATTGCCATTTAATAGATATTATACCATACAATATGGGATTCAAAAAGAATTTTTTGTAAATTTCATTGGTTTTACCTCTTTTTTAGGGTTTGTTTGAAACAGAGAAATGGATGGGTTTTTCGCAGGGAGCGCGCAGACATAAGGCAAAAGCGCAGAAATCCTGAATGGATCTCGGGTATTTTTAACGCAGCGGATGCCATTCCCTGTAGAAAAAGACAAAATTTCGATTTTACAAGCAGCCCTTAGCGAACGATGAGATATCCTGTGTATGCCGCATACAGGAAAACCATGAAAGCACCCATTGCGCGAGACAGGACGCCTCGTCTTGCCGCCAGCCAGAACAGCATGGAAGCAGCCGTCAGGAGTGCGGCATCAATCATCGCGGTGGGCGCGACCGTGATGGGATGGAGTACCGCAGATACGCCGAGAATACACAGAATATTGAACAAATTGGAGCCGACCACGTTACCCATCGCGATCTCATTTTCTCCGCGGCGTGCCGCAACGATCGAGGTCACAAGTTCCGGAAGCGATGTGCCAACCGCCACAATGGTCAATCCAATCAGACTTTCGCTCCAGCCAAATGCGCGCGCCAGCCCCGTCGCGCCCCGTACAGCAAACTCTCCGCCTGCCACGATGCAGCCGATACCGACCACGATAACAGCCGCAAGCACCCAGCCTGATCTGTGCTCCTCCGTCCCTGTCTCATGGGATGCTTTGGTGCTGCGCAGCTGCCAAGTGAGCATGCAGGCAAAAAGCAGCAGCAAAATAATCGCTTCGGGGCGCGTGATATTGTGATCCAGCATCAGCATGCCTGTCAGAAGCAATGCCGCAAAGATCGAGCACGGCAGATCCCGACGCAGCAAGGTACGATCGGCACAGAGCGGACAAAGCACCGCACTTGCCCCTGCCACGACCAGCAGATTGAAGAGATTGGATCCAATGACATTGCCGACGGCGATCTCATTCGCCCCTCGCAGAGCCGCCGTCACACTGACTGCAAGCTCAGGTGCCGAAGTGCCAAACGCTACGATGGTCAAGCCGATCACGAGCGGCGGAATGCCCAGACGATGCGCCAAACCAGAGGCACCGGACACAAACCAGTCCGCCCCCTTGACCAGAAGCAAAAACCCTCCTAAAATACATACGACAGATACCATTGATGACATAAAAAAACGCTCCTTTCCGTTTCGTGCAACAAAAAAGACCTTTATTGCACGACAAAACAATTAATGCAATAAAAGTCTCGCTGCTTCCGAAGCGGTCCGGACCGGTAACGCTGGTCGTATTGACGGACAACGCTCCACGCCATGCGTGAGCTACTCCCTTTTATATGTTCTTCATCATAAACGCTTTGCGTCCAATTGTCAAGGGTCTGTGCAAAAATTCTTTACAGCCAGCCCTGTCATATATTATAATAGAAAACAAGTAGAAATCTCAAATCTCATAAAGGAGCACAGGAAATGCTGCAATTTGAAGAATATAAAGTAAAACTGAACAACTTGGAGCCTGCGATCGAAGAACTACGCGGTAATCTCGGACTGGAGCAGGCACGCCGCGAGGTAGAAGAACTGGAAATGAAGTCCTCGCAGCCCGGCTTCTGGGATGATCCGGAATCCTCACAGAAGGTCGTTTCGCGCATGGGCGCACTCAAGGGGAAGATCGAGACCTTTAATCAGATGTATGCACAGTGGGAAGATCTCATTACCCTGTGTGAGCTTGCGATCGAATCGGAAGATGAGTCCATGCTGGAAGAACTGGAAACCGGCTATGCCGAGTTGGAAGAAAGCATGAACCGCCAGAAGCTGCAAACCCTGCTGACGGGCGAATACGATAAAAACAATGCACTTGTTTCGTTCCATGCAGGTGCAGGCGGAACCGAGGCACAGGACTGGTGCTCCATGCTCTATCGCATGTATACCCGCTGGGCAGAGCGTCACGGCTTTACCTATAAGATCATGGACTATCAGGACGGTGAAGAAGCAGGACTCAAGTCGGCGGATATCCTGATCGAAGGCGAAAACGCATACGGCTACCTCAAGGGCGAGTCGGGCGTGCATCGTCTTGTTCGAATCTCTCCGTTTGACTCCTCCGGTCGCCGTCATACTTCCTTCTCTGCGATCGAGGTCATCCCTGAGATTGCAGATGATTCTCAGGATGTTGACATCAATCCGGCGGATATCGAAATGCAGGTGTTCCGTTCCTCCGGTGCAGGCGGTCAGCACATCAACAAGACCTCCTCTGCGGTACGTCTGATCCATAAGCCGACCGGCATCGTCGTTGCCTGCCAGACCGAGCGTTCCCAGTTCCAGAACAAGGACAACTGTATGAAAATGCTGCGTTCCAAGCTGGTCGAGATCAAGGAGCGCGAGCATCTGGACAAGATCTCCGATATCAAGGGCGACCAGAAGAAGATCGAATGGGGCAGTCAGATCCGCTCCTACGTCTTTATGCCGTATACGCTGGCAAAGGATACCCGTACTGCATTTGAATCCGCCAACATCAACGCCGTCATGGATGGCGATATCGACGGCTTCATCAACGCATACCTGACCGCTGCCGCAACCGGCAACTGGGCAAGCAAGGTATAATTGAGGCTGGGGAAAAACTTCGACAGCCTTTCCAGAGGAATCCAAGCTCCCTAGATACAGAACCGGTTTCGCGCCCGATGGCGCGGGTCAAGGGCAAGATCGGCAGAAAGACTTTTTTGACAGTCTGATCATTTTATTGATCTTCTAAACATAGTTCCCTTTCCCTCTGTGCATACTGTGCATGGAGGGATTTCTTTATGTCCAAAAAATATCGCTACCTTTGTACCGGCGCACTTGCCGGACTGACCAACGGTCTGTTCGGTGCCGGCGGCGGTCTGTTCCTTGTACCGCTGCTGTCTCGATGGTGCGGCCTTTCCACGCGTGCCGCATTTGCCACTTCCGTTGCCATCATCTTTCCGCTTTCCATCGTTTCCGCCGTTCTATATTACCAGAACGGTACACTATCCATCGTGTCTGCACTCCCCTACCTGATCGGCGGCGCGATCGGCGGACTGATCGCCGGACGCATCTTCCAGAATATGAAAATGCTTTGGCTGCGCCGTATCTTCGGGCTCCTCATCCTATACGGTGGGATTCGGGCGGTGCTGCTGTTATGATGACATTTCTGTTTGCCGTTCTCGTTGGACTGCTGACCGGTATCCTGTCCGGTTTTGGAATCGGCGGCGGCTCGCTCCTCATGCTTTGGCTGACCTGTATCATGCATGTTCCCCAGCTGCAAGCGGCTGGCACGAACCTGTTGTACTTCCTCGCCTGTGCACCGCCTGCACTTTACAGCCACTGGAAAAACGGGCTGATCGACCCAAAAGCTGCCTGTCTCTGCATTGCTGCTGGAATCCCCCTTTCCATCGCCGGATGTTTTTTTGCCGCCCATCTCAATCTGTCATTGATCCGTCGCGGATTTGGTCTATTATTGCTCTGGATCGGCTTTCGAGAGCTGTTTACAAAACAATAACAGCATTTGCTCATACTTGCACCTCTGACCATCAAGTGATACAATACGAGTATCCTATCGGACTGTATTTTAGAATTGAGGTGTCATCGTATGAAAAGGCAGCATCCAAGACGACTCGTGATTTGTTTCGCGCTGATCTCCGTACTCCTGACCGCCTGCGGCGGCGGTTCCGGCGAAGGCACTCCTTCCGCCTCGTCTCCCAATACCGAGCATGCAGGCTTCAGCGAAAACACCAATGAATCACAGCAGCCCACCGAAACCAGCGGCGGAGTCTCCGCAGATCCCACGAAGATTTTGAACACCAAGCTCATCTACACCGCCGACCTGACCGCGGAAACCATGGATTTCCCAAAGGCAATGGAGGAGATCGAAGCCCTGATCAAGCAAGTGAACGGATTCATCGAATACAGTGACCTGCGCGGCCAGATCGGGGAACGTTCCATCTCCTATACCCTGCGCATCCCCAAAGAGCAATACGAAACATTCATAAAGCAGACCGGCGAGTTATGCACCGTTATCCAAAAGCAGGAATCTCTGGAAGATGTCAGCGAGCATTATTTCGATCAGGAAACACGCCTCAAAGCACTCTCTACCAAACGCGATCGGCTGCTTGTCCTTCTGGAACAAGCCAAAACAATAGATGATATCATCAAGCTCGAGGGTGCGATCGCCAGTGTTCAGAGTGATATTGATGCTTTGCAGGGCAGTTTAAACCACTATGACAGTCTGATCGCGCTCTCCAAGATCGAGTTATCCCTGAACGAAGTACACAGTCTGTCCAATATGCCCGAGACCATCGGGTTCTGGGCTGATGCCAAATACTCCTTCATTGAGGGCACTTATGCATTTACGCACTTTATCAAGGGCGCACTCCTCTTTGTGATCGCAAACTGGCCGCTCGTCATCCTTGTGCTGATCGCTGCATATATTTCGCGCAAACGGGTACACAAACGCACAAAAAAGCAGAAAGCACCGCACACAAATGATTGGTCACGCTACTATCCGCCAAATACACCACAGTCCGACACCCCAACGGTTCCAGAGCCTCATGAGGCTGAATCCCCCATCACTCCCCCAAGTGAACCTGCGCAAGATCAACAGAATGACGATTCCAAATAAAAGCAAAAATCACGCCATTTCCATGGCGTGATTCAGCTTGTAGAAAAAGGCTTTTCGCTGTTTTTTATTGGAGCAAAGCGACTT